>JBARMS010000170.1:0-2437 GCA_049802575.1 Acidobacteriaceae bacterium
ACGTTCACCTCGCTGAGGCGGAGCGAGCTGGAACCGCTGATGTTGATGAGAATGCCGCGAGCGCCGTCGATGGCGCCGGCCTCCAGTAAGGGAGACGCCATGGCAGCCTGGGCGGCGGCAATGGCGCGATTGTCGCCACTGCGTATGGCGGTGCCCATGACGGCGTAACCCATGCCGGCCATGGTGGTTTTCACGTCGGCGAAGTCACGGTTGATGATGCCCGGGATGGTGATGATGTCGGAAATGCCCTGCACACCCTGGAGCAGAACGTCGTCGGCCACGCGAAACGACTCGAAGAAGCCGGCATCTTTGGCGACCGCGAGCAGCTTCTCGTTGGGAATAACGATCATGGTATCGACGCCTTCGAGCAGCTCTTCCATGCCGCGCTCGGCCTGCTGCATGCGGCGTTTGCCTTCGAAGCTGAAGGGACGGGTCACGACCGCGACCGTGAGGGCGCCCATTTCGCTGGCCAGCGAGGCGATCACGGGGGCCGCACCGGTGCCGGTGCCCCCGCCGAGACCGGCGGTCACAAACACCATGTCCGCGCCTTCCAGAGCTTCAATGATCTTCTCGGAGTCTTCCAGGGCTGCGCGCCGGCCTACGTCCGGGTTGGCGCCGGCGCCGAGGCCGCTGGTGAGTTTGACTCCCAGTTGCAGCTTGACGGGGGCCTGGGAGAGCTGCAGCGCCTGCACATCGGTATTCGCGACGATGAACTCCACACCTTCGAGTTTGGCGGCGATCATACGGTTGACGGCGTTCCCGCCCCCTCCACCGACGCCTATGACCTTGATCTTGGCTCCGCGAGCGACGTCTTCGTTGTATTGAATGCGGATTTCATCGGAATAATTCATCGGGTTTTGCTCCATTCTCGTTCGTACTTAGATCCTGTCATTTGCCGTTCTGGTGACTATAAACTGCCTGCGAATATGGCGCGCAACTTAGCGCGCAGTCCCTGGTCTTCGGCCGCCCGCAGCACGCTGGTGCGATGGCTGTAAAGCAGCATGCCGATGGCCGTCGAAAACTCCGGCTGGATCAACTCGTCCGGCATTCTGGAAAGCGGCACAGGATAGCCCAGACGCGCGGGAACACGCAACAGGCTTTCGGTTACATCCAGCAGTCCGGGCAACCGGGCGCCACCGCCAGTGAGTACGCACCCCGCGCCGAGCGCCCCGAGCACACCACCCTGGCGAAGATTCTCGCGCAACAGTTGAAACAGCTCACGCGCACGCGGTTCGAGAATCTCGCTCAGCGAGCGCTGCTTAATTGTACGGATAACATGGGTGCCGCCGGCAATCAACTCCAGTTCACTGGACGAAGGTACCGAAGTGACAACGCAGTGGCCATACTCCAGCTTGAGTGCTTCTGCTTCCTGCACCGACATGTGCAGGCCGACCGCAAGGTCGTTGGTGAAGTGATCGCCTCCCACAGGAATCACGGCGGTGTGGGCTACCGCACCTTCGAAAAACACCACCAATTCGGTCGAAGCGGCGCCGATGTCGATGAGGCAGGCGCCCAGTTCCCTCTCGTCGGCGGAGACCGTCGCTTCCGCGGCGGCGATGCCCTCAAACACGGTGTCGGTCACCTCGAGGCCGGCTTTGTTGGCGCACGTGATCACGCTTTGCAACGCGCTGGCGGAACAGGTGGCAATATGCAGATTTACTTCGAGCCGGTTGCCGATCATACCGACCGGATCGTGAATGCCAGGCTGCTCGTCGAGGATGAATTGTTGAGGTAATAGATGAAGGATTTCGCGGTCCGCGGGCAGGGAGACGGAGCGGGCGCGGTCCACGGCCGCGCGCACATCCTCACGCGTAATTTCGCGCAGACGGTTGCCCAGGCTGATGCCGCCCTGGCTGTTCACGCCGCGCACGTGTGTTCCACCCAGACCGACGACGCAGCTGGCGATCACGGCATTGGCCATCTGCTCGGCTTCGGTAGCCGCCTGGTTGAATACTCTGCTGGCCGGCTGGAGGTCGCTGATGAGCCCCTTGCGCATGCCTTCCGCGTTCATCACACTGTGCGCGCGATAACGCAATGCGCCTTCGTGCAACTCTGCAACCAGCACACGAATCTTGGAGCTGCCGGCGTCCAGTACGGTAAGTAGGTCTTCGCTCTTCTGGCTCATTGCCGTGTATCAGCCCTTTGATTTGCCCGCTTTGTTCGATTTCGCCGCAGGCTTGCCTGCCGGATGTTTTCCTGCGGCTGGATGGTGTTGGCTGGAGGTGGTGGATGCAGCATCCTGCCCCGATTCACCGTCGGCCTGCTTCGCCATATCGAGGACCACCTGGTCCTCATAGCGCATATCGACGGAAGCCAGATGAGGATACTGCTGCCGCCACTCCGGCAGATGCTGCTGGTAGCTGCGGTAGCGGGCGAGGAAATCGGAATCGCCGAAGTGCACCTGGATGTCGTTGCCCTGCGCGGGCAGGAGAGCCCC
>JBARMS010000171.1:0-37799 GCA_049802575.1 Acidobacteriaceae bacterium
TCTGACCGCGGGCGATTACTCCGGGACACTGCACATTCCGTTGCTGCGCGGCCGGGTCTTCAACGCAAGCGACGATCGGCCGGATGCGCCGCTCTCCGTCATCGTGAGCGAGTCGTTCGCGCAGAAGTATTTCGCGGGCAAAGATCCGGTGGGCATGCACATCCGCTGCGGCCCGAGCTACGACGACGGGTTGCCGGCTATGACCGTCGTTGGGGTGGTTGGGGACATCAAGCCTGATCCATTCGATCGGACACAGGTGCCGCAAATGTACGAGCCGGTGTCGCAGGCGGCTCGCGATCTGGGCAAATATGCGGCGATGATCGGCGTGGTCGGCAGCTTGCGCGCGGTGGTGCGGAGCACCGGGGAACCGCGAGCGCTGGAAGCGGCCTTCACGAAAGCCGTGCATGCCGCGGACCCGCTGCTGGCCGTGACCAATGTGCAGACGATGGACGAAGTCGTGACCTCGACCGAGGCGTCGCGGCGATTCAATACTGGCGTACTGAGCGCGTTTGCGGGAGTGGCGCTTGCGCTTGCGCTGCTGGGCATCTACGGAGTGCTGGCGTATTCCGTGAGCGAGCGCACGCGGGAGATTGCCATTCGCATGGCGCTGGGCGCTACGCGCGCGGATGTACAGGGGCGCACACTGCGGCAGGCGCTGCTGCTCGCCGCGATCGGCGTAGCGGCGGGACTGCTCGCCGCGATTGGCCTGACACGGTATCTGGCGAGCCTGCTCTACGGCGTGCAGCCACTCGACGGTGTGGCGATTGCTGGCGCAGTCGTACTGCTGTTGGCGTGCGCGAGTCTGGCGGGCTGGATTCCGGCGCGGCGCGCGGCGATGGTGGAACCCATGGAAGCGCTGAGAAGCGAGTAGCAGCAGGCAGAGAGCGTTGAGCAGAATGGCAGGGACGCGAATTCGTAACAGAGGTGGGATCGAATATGTTGGGTGATTTCAAGTTTGCGGTCCGGACGCTGCGCAAATCGCCGGGATTTGCTGCGACGGCAGTGCTGACACTGGCGCTGGGCATCGGCGCCAACACGGCCATCTTCACGCTGGTCGACTCCATCATGCTGCGGCCGCTGCCATTCCCGCAGCAGAGCCAGCTGATGCGCATCGGATACGCCAACAACAGCGGGAGCAATCCGATGTTTGCGCCTTTCCCCAAGGGATGGATTCGCGCGCTGGGCGAGCACTCTTCATCGTTTGAAGCGGTCAGCGCGTTCGGTCCGGATGCCGAGTCAAACGTGGGAGACGCGAATTCGGCTGACCGCGTGTTCGGCGCCCAGGTGATGGCGAATGCACTGGATACGCTCGGGGTGCATCCGGCAGCCGGACGCTTTTTCACCGCGAACGACGCACTGTCGAGTCACGATCCGGTGGTTGTCCTGAGCTATGGATACTGGCGGGAGCATTTCGCGGCGAACACAGACGTGGTGGGGCAGACGCTGCGCATCGATGGCATCTCGCGGCGTGTGATCGGCGTCATGCCGGCGGGTGTGCGCTTCCCCTATGCGGATACGCAGTTTCTGACGCCCGTGACGTTTAAGGGCGGCGATTCCATCGATCCGTGGCGGGATTTCGATCTGCTGGCTTTCGGGCGGCTGAAGTCCGGGGTGACTCCGCTGCAGGCGCAGAGCGAATTGCGCGGGCTGTATCCGCGGATGCTGCCGTTGTTTCCCTGGCGCATGCCGGACAACTGGGCTCCGAACACAACCGTCGTGCCCCTGCTCGACGCGGTGGTGGGCGACATGCGCTCACGGCTGATGCTGCTGTTTGCGGCGGTGGGACTGATTCTGCTGATTGCCTGTGCTAACGTGGCCAATCTGATGCTGGCACGCGCAGCCGGGCGCGAACGGGAGATCGCGATTCGCAGCGCGCTGGGCGCGTCGGGCGGACGCCTGGTGCGGCAACTGCTTTCGGAAAGCGTGGTGCTTGGGGCGACGGCCGGCCTCGTCGGGCTGATGGCCGCTGCCGCCAGTCTCCGGGCCCTGATCATGCTGCTGCCGGCGGATACGCCGCGCCTCGGTGACGTATCGCTGCGCTGGCCGGTCTTCCTGTTCGCGGCCATCGCGTCGGTGGTGACGGGCGTTTTGTTCGGGCTCATCCCCGCGCTGCGCATGGCATCGCCTAACCTGCGTGAGTCGCTGCACTCCGGCAGCCGCACGGTCGCCGGCAAAGCCGGGCAGTTCCGCGTGTCGATGATGCTGGTGGTGGGACAGATTGCGCTCTCCGTCGTCGTGATCACGGCGGCCGGTCTGCTGCTGCGCAGCTTGTGGAGTCTGGCGCAGGTGAATCCTGGATTCCAGACGGACCGAATCGTGACGGCGGAGGTTTCGATGGATGCGACCGCCTGCCAGGCGTGGCCTGGGTCGCCAACCGGACCAGAGACGGCCAAAGGCCGCTGCTCTCAGTTTTTTGACACGCTGCTGAATCGACTGCACGGCATGGCGGGGGCAGAGAGCGTGGCGATGGCTGACAGCCTGCCGCTGAACGGACCCCCTGGCAATTACGTATACGATGCCGAGGGCCATCCGCGCGACGCGCGGCAGGGAGCGGCGATGGCTACGGGACGCACTGTGACGCCGGGCTACTTTGCGACGCTCGGCATGAGCCTCGAACGCGGACGTTTGCTCGATGAGCAGGATGCTTCGGGCACGAGCCGCGACGTCGTGATTAACCAGCACATGGCGGCGGCGTTGTGGCCGAAGCAGAATCCGCTGGGCCGCCACATCCTCAACGTAGGCGATGAGGTGACGCCGGCGGTTTGGGTGCCGAATGCAGCGATGACCGTTGTGGGAGTTGTGAACAACACGCATGAGGGCAGCCTGGCAGCCGGCTACAGCGACGAAGTTTATTTGCCGATGACGCCAGATCACGAGCGCCCGACGATGTACGTGGTGATGCGGACGCGGACGAGTCTCGAGGAAGCGGCGGCGGAGTTGCGGCGGACGGTTGCGGAGGTCGATCCGCTGGTGCCGGTGACGCGGGTGCGGTCGATGAACGAGGTGATTGCCGCATCCGAATCGGCGCCGCGCTCGCTGACCATCCTGCTGCTGGCGTTCGGCGGGCTGGCGGTCGTGATCGGCGGCATCGGCGTGTACAGCCTGATCGCGTACATTGTGAGCTGGCGCACGCGCGAGATCGGGATCCGCGTCGCGCTGGGCGCGCAGCGCTGGCAGATCGTGCAGGGAATCGTGCGGGAAAGCCTGACGCTGGCTCTCGCGGGATGCGCCCTGGGCCTGACAGCGGCCGCTCTGGTCGCGCAGTTGCTGCGCAGCTTCCTGTTTGGCGTGCGCGCCGTCGATCCTTTGACCTTTGCTGCCGTGGCCGCGCTAATGATCGGGCTGGCTCTGGCGGCTGCCTGGATTCCGGCGCGGCGTGCCGCCGGAGTGGATCCGATTCAGACGCTGCGGATGGAGTGAAGGGTAAATGTAACCGAAAGTGTGACGAAATGCTCGGGGACCTGAAGTATGCATGGAGGCAACTGCGGAAATCGCCGGGGTTTGCGCTGACGGCGGTGTTGACGCTCGCGATTGGGATTGGGGTCAATGCGGCGGTGTTCAGCGTGATGGACGCCATCGTGCTGCGGCCGCTGGCCGTGCCGGATTTGCATCGGGTGATGACCGTCTCAGAAGATCGCGGGAGGGGGAAATACCAGTACGAGCAGGTGAGCGCGGCGAACTTCACCGACTGGCAGCGGCAGAGCCGGTCGTTTGCGAGCCTGGCGCTGTACGAGCGGGATTCGAAGAGCCTGACGGGCGCGGGTGAGGCGGCCCATGTCGCCGCGGCGCGAATCTCTTCGGGCTTCTTCGATGTGATGGAGCTGCCTCCGTTCCTCGGGCGGGTTCTCCGGGCGGATGAATGCCAGCCGGGGCGCGACGGCGAAGCGTTCCTGAGCTACGGATTCTGGCAGAAGCAGTTCGCCGCCGATCCATTTGTGGTTGGACGGAAGGTCGAGCTCGACGAGCGGGAATATACAGTGATCGGGGTGGCGCCGAAGGGGCTGGTGTATCCACTGGCGATCGACCTGTACCTGCCGTGGGCGCCGACGCCCGCGGAGCGGAACGACCGCGCGGACCACCCCTACCAGGTGGTTGGGCGTTTGCGGCCAGGGGTGACCGCGGCCGAAGCGGATGCGGAGATGCGCGGGATCGCGGCGCGCCTGGCGAAGCAATATCCGGCGACGAATCTGGGGTGGTCGACGGAAGTGGAGCCGCTGCTGGACAACATCAGCGGCTCGCTGACGCCGCTCTACACACGGCTGATGCTGGGGGGCACGCTGTTCGTGCTGCTGATCGTGTGCGCCAACATCGCGAATCTGCAGTTTGCGCGGGGCCTGGCGCGGCGTCCGGAGATTGCGATGCGGACGGCCCTGGGGGCGCCGCGGGGGCGGTTGCTGTGGCAACTGCTGGCGGGAAACCTGCTGCTTTCGCTGGCAGGCGCGCTGGGCGGCCTGCTGGTGGCGTGGGTGGATCTGCATCTTTGCCTGATCACGATGCCGGAGCGGGTAGCGCGGTGGGTGGCCGGGTGGTACACGATTCACCTGAACGGGCGGGCGCTGGCGTTCACGATGGCGTTGGCGGTTGTGGCCGGAGTGGTGTCGGGACTGGCCCCGGCGCTGGAGGCGATGCGCGTCAACCTGGCGGACCAGCTGAAGGCAGGATCGCGGACGGAAACGGGTGGAGCGAAGAGCCACAGGCTCAGGAACGTATTCGCGACGGCGCAAATTGCTCTTGCTGTGGGCATGGTCATCGGGGCGGCGCTGATGGGCAAGGGCATGTGGAACACGCTGCAATTCGCCAACATCTACCGCCCGAAGCAGGTGCTGCGGTTCGTCTTGACGCTGCCGAACACGCGATACGGCACGCGGGAGAAACAGGCGGCGTGGTATCGGGAGAGTATCGAGAAGCTCGCGGTGCTGCCAGGGGTGCGGGAGGCAGCGACGGCAACGGAGATGCCCTACGGGGATGGAATGTGGACGGACGATTTCCGGATCGAAAACCGGCCGCTGGCGGCTGGGAAGTTCAACAGCGCGGCGCGGCTGACGGTGAGCACGCGCTATTTCGCCGCGTTCCGGATTCCGATCCTGTCGGGCCGTGGATTCACGGCGAGCGATGGGCTGACGACGGATCCGGTGGTGGTGGTGAGCCGCAAATTCGCGGAGCGGTATTTCCCGGGGGAGAGCCCAGTGGGGCACCGCATCCAGATGAGCGCAGCGTCGGACAGCCACGAGCCATGGGTGCGGATTGTGGGCGTGAGCGGTGACGCGGCATACCAGTGGGTGGATCAGACGCCGCAGCCCGCAATGTACCTGGACGCGCTGCAGCTTCCGCCGCCGGGAACGAACTACGCCGTGGTCACGGACGGGAATCCGCTGGCGCTCGCGGCCGCGGTGCGCAAAACGCTGGCGGCGATCGACCCGACGCTGCCGCTGGATGCGATGGAAACCTACGACCAGGATCTGCGCGAGCAGACGACCGGGCTGATGTACGCGGCGGTGATGTTGGGAGTGGACGCGGTCATCGCGCTGCTGCTGGCGGCGATCGGAATCTATGGCGTGATGGCAAACCTGGTAGCCGAGCGGCGAAGGGAGATTGGAGTGCGGCTGGCGATGGGAGCGCGGCGAGAAGACATCCTGCGGATGGTGCTGAGGCGGGCGGCCGTGCTGACAGGGTTGGGCACGGCGGCGGGGCTGGCGATGGCGATCCTGCTGGCTGAGGGGATCGCAAGCCTTCTGTACGGCGTGCGGCCCTACGATCCGTGGGTCTTCAGCGGCATCGTGGTGACGATCGCGGTGGTTGCGCTGGCTTCAAGCTGGCTGCCAGCGCACCATGCGGCCAGCATCGATCCCATGACAACGCTTCGGATGGAATAGCGCAGGATAAAGGCGACGGGTTACAGGCGAGGCAGGAGATTCGCAGAGAGGCGAAAGGTATTTATGCTGACAGACATTAAAGTTGCGATTCGGCAACTGAAGAAGTCACCGGGATTTGCGGTGACAGCGGTGCTCACGCTCGCACTGGGCATTGGCGCCAACGCCATCGTCTTCAGCGTGCTGAACGCGCTGGTGCTGAAGCCGCTCAAGGTGCCGGATCCGCAGAGCCTCTATATGGTGCAGCGGACATTCCCTGGGCAGACGCAGGTCTCTCCGTCGCAGTCGTATCCCGACTACCGCGATCTGCGCGACCGCAACCGGACGTTCGACAATTTGGCGACGTACGACATCCTGGGCACGGTGGGTATTGACACCGGCGGAAACCCTTCGACGGTATGGCCGTACGTGGTCAGCACGAATTATTTCGATGCGCTCAGAGTGCGGCCATATCTGGGACGTTTCATGCACGCCGGCGACGACAAGGGGCCAAACAGCGCTCCGTATGTGGTGCTGAGCTACGCCTACTGGCACAGCCATTTCAACAGCGATCGATCCGCGATAGGGCGCACCGTGCAGATCAACAAGCACCCGTTCACGATCCTCGGTGTAGCGCAGCCGGATTTTCGCGGCACCGAACTGTTTTTCGCTCCGGACCTGTGGGTAGCAATGCCGAATATCGGCCAGCTTGAGGACTGGAACCCGCTGGAGCAACGCGGGGACCACTTTACCTGGATCATGGGGCATTTGAAGTCCGCTGTGACTCCCGAGCAGGCTACCGCCGATCTGAAAAGGGTCGCGGCGAATCTGACGAAAGCGTATCCAAAGGACGATGACGGGCTGAGCTTCAGCCTGGCGCGGCCAGGTCTGGTGGGGGATTTCCTCGGCAAGCCGGCGCGCGCGTTCATGACGGGCATGATGCTACTTGCCGGACTCATCCTGCTGGCGGCCTGTGCTAACCTCGGCAGCCTGTTTGCGGCTCGCGCCGCCGATCGGTCGAAGGAGATTGCCGTGCGCATGGCGCTGGGCTCGCGTAAGGGCCTGATCGTGCGCCAGCTTCTCACCGAGGCGGTGCTCGTGTCGCTTGTCGGGGGCGCCCTGGGTGTATTCGGCGGCATTACGATTCTGCGCTGGCTGAGCGCGTGGCAGCCCATCCCCAGCATTCCTATCAACGTGCCGGTCAACCCGGATATCAATACCTACGCGGTGGCGCTGGTGTTGGCGCTGGCCAGCGGATTCGTATTCGGCATGGTGCCGGTGCGCCAGGTAATGCGCTCCGATCCCTGGCAGATTATTCGCGCCGGATCGACCGGAGTCGGCGTCATGCGCAAATTCACCGCTCGCGATCTGCTGCTGGCGCTGCAGATTTCTATTTGCGCGGTGCTCGTGACTTCGTCGCTGGTCGCGGTGCGGGGACTGATCAAATCGCTGCACTCAAGCTTTGGATTCCAGCCGGCAAACGTAACGCTGGTGCAGACCGATCTGGCGATGGCGGGCTACCCGAAAGACCAGCGGATCGTGACGCAACAAAAGCTGCTGGCGGCAGTGGCTGCGGTTCCCGGCGTCGACGCTGTGGGCTATTCCGATCGTTTTCCGCTCAGCCTGGGTGGGAACGACTCGTCGGTTTATAAAGACAGCGTGACGGATTATCGGCCAAGCAACGGCGCTGCCGATGCGCAGCAGTTCGACGTTTCGCCCGACTATTTCAAGGCCGCGGGCACGACCTTTCTGGAGGGGCGCGGTTTCACGCTGCACGATGATGCGAAGGCGCCCATGGTGGCGGTGGTGAACGCCGAATTTGCCCGCAAGGTATTTGGCTCGGTCGACAAGGCAGTGGGCAGCTACTACAAGATCTGGCAGGGCCAGCGTCTGCAGGTGGTCGGCGTTGTCGAAGACGGGAAGTATTTCGCGCTGACCGAGCAGCCGACGGCAGCGATGTTCTACTCGTTTCTGCAGCAGCCGAGCAGCAACGTCGACCTGGTGGTGCGCTCGCATCGCGATCAGCACGAGATCGCTGGGGCGCTGGAGCGGACGCTGCACGGCATCGATCCTGCCTTGCCGCTCGACATCAAAACCTGGGATCGCGAGCTGAGCTCCGCGCTGTTTGCCGCGCGCGTGGCAACGGTGGCGCTGGGCGTACTCGGTTTGCTGGGCGCGATGCTCGCCATCACCGGCATCTTCGGCATGGCCTCGTATGTCGTCAGCAAGCGCATGCGAGAGCTGGGCATTCGCGTGGCGCTGGGAGCGGATCAGCGGAAGATTCTGGCTGCCGCGCTGAGCCGCTCGCTGCGCCTGCTCACCATTGGTTCCGTCTGCGGCCTGGTGCTCGGCCTGCTGGCGACCAAGGTACTTTCCTACATCGTCTATGAGGCGACGCCGAAGGATCCCTGGGTACTGGCAGGCGTGGTCTTCACCATGCTCATTCTTGGCTTGATTGCTTCATGGATCCCGGCGCAGCGCGCGCTTGCTGTCGATCCGATGATCCTGCTGCGGGACGAATGAGTGCGCGGATGAACACGCTGTCGGCCGCGTGAGATGCGCAACGCGGTTACGGTGAGTGCCTTCAGTACCGTATGTCTCAAAATGACATAGAACCTCGAGCCTGCCTGCTGCGTATGCTGTGGCAGGCAGGCCAATATGACAGCCGATTGGACGTTAGCCGTCCGGCAACTGCGTAAGTCTCCCGGATTTGCCGTTACCGCCATCCTTACGCTTGCTCTGGGCATCGGCGCCAACGCCGTGGTGTTCAGCGTGCTGAACGCGCTGGTGCTGCGGCCGCTGAATGTGCCCCATGCGCAAAACCTCTACATGGTGCAGCGCGCCCACCAGAACGGCTACGCGCCCACGCAGTCCTGGCTGGACTACATCGATCTGCGCGATCGCAACCGCACATTCCAGAACCTGTTCGCCTACAACATTGCGGGCCCGGCAGGCATCGATACCGGCGGAAACCCTACGACGGCGTGGCCGTACGTGGCCAGCGGCAACTATTTCGATGCGCTCGGGATTCAGCCGTTCCTTGGCCGGTTCTTCCATCCTGCCGACGAGCATGGGAACGACAGCGCTCCCTTCGTGGTGCTGAGTTACGACTACTGGCACAGCCGCTTCCACGACGACCGCAATGTAGCGGGACGATCGATCCAGATCAACAAGCATCCGTTCACCATCATCGGGGTCGCGCCCCCGGGATTTCGCGGCACAGAGCTGTTCTTTGCGCCCTCCTTCTGGATTCCGGCGGTTGAGGAGGGAGTCGTTCAGGGCACGGATTCTCTCAAGTATCGCGGCGATCACAACTTTTTTGTGGTGGGACGGCTCAACCCGGGGGTGAGCCCGGTGCAGGGCGCCGGGGATCTGAATGCGATTGGCGCATCGCTGGCGAAGGCGTACCCCGGCGACGATGACGGTCTCAAATTCTCGTTGGCGCGGCCGGGTCTTGTGGGTGACATGCTGGGAGGGCCGGCGCGCGCGTTTATGGCCGGGATGATGCTGCTGGCGGGCTTGATCCTGCTGGCCGCGTGCGCCAATCTGGGCAGCCTCTTTGCAGCGCGAGCATCGGATCGCGCCAAAGAAATTGCTGTGCGCATGGCCCTGGGCTCGAGACGTGCCCTGATTCTTCGCCAGCTACTAACTGAAGCCGTCCTGGTTTCCCTCGTCGGCGGCATCATCGGACTGGCGGGCGGCATCGTGATCCTGCGCTGGCTCACAGCCTGGCAACCGATTCCTGATATTCCCATCAACGTTCCCGTCAATCCCGACGCAAGGACCTATATCGTTGCGCTGCTGCTGGCGCTGATCAGCGGACTCCTTTTTGGCATGGTGCCCGTGCGCCAGGTATTGCGTTCCGATCCCTGGCAGATTATCCGCACCGGCGGCGCCAGCCTGACTTCCATGCGCCGGTTCACGCTGCGAGACATCCTGCTCGTCGTGCAGATCGCCATTTGCGCGGTGCTCGTCACCTCTTCACTGGTCGCGGTGCGCGGGCTTCTGCGGTCGCTGCACAGCAATTTCGGTTTCGATCCGAACCACGTCACGCTGGTCGTCACCGATGGCGCCCCAAAATTTCGGGTCAAAGGGTGAGCGAACAACAACCGCGGATTCTTCGCTCACCACCCCCAAACTGAAATGCGTTCGGGGTCCGGTTCGCTCACAATGACACCTTTGCTTCTGTGCCAAATTTCGGGAACGGCACGCTATGCGAGATTACCATCGCGAATGAGAGAGACTCCCTGGATGGCTGCGTGCATTCTTTCGGCGAAGACAGCGGCTTCGTTGTCCGTCATGCGCAGGCACTGGCGCGAACCGAAGCTCCGGCCCAGGTGGCGAGGCGCGATTTTGAGCCAGTGTAGGCGTGCGGGCGTGTCGTCGCGCGCGGGATCGAGCGCGTCGGCTGCGATAGCGGCGATTTGAGGAATGGTCCGCGCGGCATCGGCGGCGACTTTCCACGACAGCACCGAAGTGCCTGTTTCGGGCGCCGGATTGATGGGCAGAAAAACGGCCCCGCGCGCGGCGAAGGTCTGGAGCGCGTTGCCGGAGGGGTTGCGATCGGATGCCAGATCCCGCGAGCCGCGATCTGCCGACACGATATCGGGTTGAAAGCCTCGCTCGATCATCTCGGGCATCGCACGCTGCGGGTCTGCGCTGAGGCACACGGAGACTGGCAATCGCCGGCGCAATTCATTTTTGAGAATGCGCAGCGACTCATCGAGGTGCGTGACCACGAAATCGCACAGGCCGGTGCGGAGCGCCTGACGCAGGACGGCCGCGTCGGCATCGATCGACAGCGAAGCGGCTCCGGCTATCCCGACGGCGGCAACGACAGCTGCTCCCCGCGCGTCGAATTCCGATTGCAGCAACAGCCTGCCGCCGACAGTTCCGGAGAAGCGTTCGCGGGCCATACGGCTGAACGTCAGATATGTGTCATGAATAGCGACAAGATCGGGCAAGGGCATGGCGCAAGAGCCATTCTGCCACGATCGATGCCGGGCGCGAAGCGCGGCTTACCAGCTGGAATAGGGCTGCCCGTCCGTTCCCTGCTCGTCGGACCCGCTGTGCACGTTGTTGATGCCGCCCGATTCGGTTTCGTCGATGTCGGTGTAGGCGTCATCGGTGGAGGTTTGCCATGTATCGCTGGAGTGGGTCATGGGATCGATGGGGATGGACTTCAGATAGCCGCTTTGCACCAGGTCATCCAGCGACTGCGGCGCTTTGTTCTTGTCCATGGTGTAGGAATCGATGGCGTCGCGCATGACGTGCAGGTCTTCACGGAGAGCAGCCTCGCGCGCATTTTTGATAGCCCCCACGAAGCTGGGGACGGCAACAGCGGCCAGGACGCCGATGATCAGCATGACGATCATCAGCTCGACAAGGGTGAAGCCGTGGTCGCGTTTCCGAATTGGTCTTTTCAGCAGCAAAGTTTTACCAGTCCTTGTACTTCGTGCCGTCGAGGGCTGTTCCGTCGGATTTCGAGTAAACGTCAAATACGTTTTGGCCGCCCCAGGAATCGGAATCGGGATCATCCTGCATCGAGCGCAGGCCCCAGTCATCGTTGCCGGTCATGGGATCGACCGGAATGCGGCGCAGGAACTTCAATTTCTTCCCCTGCACGTCCACGCCATCGACGAGCGTCTGGAGATCGGGCGGATAGTTGTAGGTGTCGATCTTGGTCATGAACGCGTGACGATCGGCCGCGTCTTTGTAGGCGTCGATGGCTTTGCGCATCTGCCACAGGTCGTAGCGCAGGATCTGCTCCTTTTCGCGTTTCACCTGAAAGCGGGCGATTGGCACCGCAGCGGTGGCGAGGATGGACAGGATCGCGACGGTGACGATCAGTTCGACGAGCGTCAGGCCGCGTTCGCCTGCTCGATCTCGCTTGCTCGTTTTGTGGATCATCCGCTGCATCATTCGCCTACTGGATGTGCACGACCGCCTGGGATCCCATCGACGGCATGATCTGTTGCTGGCTGTTGCGGACCATCGGCCGGGTGACGGCGACGGACGCATCCCCCGGAGCCTTGGCCTGGAAGGTCAGCACGCAGAGCTGGCCCGATCCGGTCACGCCTTTGACTCCGGGTGGACGGGAAACGGCGATGGCCACATTGCCGGTGCCGAAGTCGCGATGCACCAGGGCGACCGCCTGGCCGTCCTTGCCCAGCAAGTTGATGTGCGCCCTGTCTTCCGTATCCACATTGACCAGGGACAGCTTCGAGGCGTCGTACTGCACCTGCATCGGTACCGCGTAGACGTCCGTTCCACCGGAGAGATTGACGGCCATCTGGAATGTCGAGCCATTCTTTTGCGTGGACTGCGGAGGGGTGATTTGCAGGTTCACCGGAGCCGCAGCATTGGCATTCTGCTGCATCTGGCTGATCGCGTTTTGCGCCGCATCGGGCGCCGAGACCGGAGGAGCCTGGCTGGGCGCCGGGATGGGCTGCACGCCAGGTGCAGGAGCCGCTTGTCCCGGACCGGCGGGTGGCGTTGCCTGGGCCTCTTCGGACTGAGGAGCATCCGAGGCAGGCTCGACCGCGGCAATCTGCCTGACTTCTACGTTGTTGCTGGTGCCGGTGTCGATTTCCTGCACGTCTTCGGGCGAGATCTGCAGCCGGCGGACCACATGCGGGACCAGCAGGAAGACAATCTCGTCGTCCGTGACTTCCTTTTGCTGCGTGCTGAACAGGTACTTGATGAGCGGCAACTCACCGAGCCCAGGCGTTCCGCTGACGGTGAAGGTGGTTTGGCGCTGCAGGAGGCCGCCGAGCAGGTTGGCCTCTCCATCCTTGAGCCGGACCGTCTGGTCTGCTTTGCGCTGCGTGATGATGGGTTCGGTGATGCCGCCAATGCTCGATGAGCCATTGGTGGCCGACAGTTCGATGGAGCTCTTCAGCGTCACATCACCGTCAAAGTGAATCGTCGGCTTCATATCGAGGATCACGCCGACATCGAGATAGGTGAATTGCGTGTTCACCAGCGAGCTGACAATCGCGGTCGCGGCGCCCGTCTGATAGGAACCGGTAGCGACGGGAATCTTCTCGCCGATGGTGAGCTTGGCTTCCTGGCCGTCCGAGGCGCGCACCTGGGGATTCTGAATGATGCGCGAACGCGTGTCGGTCATCAGCAGATTCACAGCCGCCTGCCCGATGGTCACGGCAAAGTTGGTCGAGTTCAGGTGCGCGAGGTTATCGAGGGTAACGCCGGTCTGGGTTGTGGTTGTGCCGGTGCCGGTGCCGGTGTCTGTGCCTGTCGTCCCGGTGGTGCCGGTTGAGTTCAGGTTCGCGTTCGAGGGCTGAAAGGTGATGCTGGCGGTTTGCGGCAGCTGCACGCCGATATTGCGCAGCAGATCGCGGCTGACTTCCATCACCGCGACGTCGATGACGACCTCGGGCCGTGCCTTGTCGAGGTCGGAAACGAGGCGGCGAGCCAGCAGGATTTCATCCGGCGTGCCGCGCATCACGATCGCGTTTTGCCCCGCGACGCCGTTGATCCTCGCTGTTTGAAACAGGTTCCGCAGCACCTGCTGGACCTCGGTAAAGTCGTTCTGCTGGGCGACATTGTGGAGGTAGAACGTCTCGACGGCCTGCTGGTCGAGTTCGGTGTGCTTGCTGCGCGAATTCTCCGCGATGAAGATGGTGTTGTTGGTGATGGGCCGCCAGAAGGTATTCGAAACGGTGGCGACGATGCGCAGCGCGTCGTACAGCGTGACGTTGTTCAGGTCCACCTGAATGCGCTTGGAATTGTAGGCCGGGTCGAAGAGGACGTTGATGCCGGCGGCTTTGCCCACAGCCTGATACACGATGCGGCTGTCCTCGACCATATGCAGGGTGAGCGGCTCATTGGAGATCGGCTTCAGCTGGATGGGGGGCGCAAGGTCCTCCATGGCCTCGTCGGAGGTTTTGGGCTCGCCTGCGGGAGCGGGGGTCTGCGCGTTCAGCTTCGCTTTGGTGGCCTGAATTTCCTGGGTGGCCAGTTCGTTGCTGGGATCAATCTCGATGGCGCGCAGAAACTCAGTGAGCGCTCCGGTGTAATCTCCCTGGTCGCGCAGACGCTCGCCGTGTTCCACGTCGAGAGCGGCAGCGGAAAAACGCGTGCGCTCCCAGGCCATCTTGTACTGCTCGTCGGTCGGCTTCTTCTGGTAGGCGCGATAATAGGCATCGTAGGCGGCCCGAACGTCACCTTTATCCTCGGCGATCCGGCCCTGCTTATAAAAGTGCGATGCCGACTGCGCGTGCGCGCACGGAACCGCCGCCAGCAAAGCGGCGAGAAATGCCCAGCAAAGAAGACGACGCGTCATGCAGCTCCATATTGAGGGAGTGAGATTTGCGAGCCGGTCCGGCCGGCGCTGCGTTGCGGATGAGGCACGAATTGCTCCGCGATCATTCGGTTCTGCGCCCGCGTATAGTATCGCATCCGGATGCATCGATTCGGGATGGCGGCGCACCCGCATGGAAGTCTGCCCATCGTGTGCGGATGCCTGGTTACGCACCGGCCCGTAACCCGATAGGATGAAAGATTGCGCCCTTTGCTATGAGCCGCTCTTCCAGCCATCCCGTGAAGCCGAATCCGCCGAAGGCGAAGCCGCGCGATCCGGTGGCTTCCGGCACGCGCGACGCCGCCGTGAACCGCTCGGCCGGGCACATTTACTTTCTCCTCGAGAAGTATGAGGCGGGCGTGGCTCTGCGCGGGACTGAGGTCAAGTCGATCCGCGAGGGCAAGGCGAACCTCAAGGACGCCTATGGCCTGGTGAAAGATGGCGAGGTCTTTCTGCTGAATGCGCATATCGGGGCGTATTCTCACGGGAGTTCCAACAATCACGAGACGCTGCGCACACGGAAACTGCTGATGCATCAGGAGGAAATCCGCAAACTCACCGGAAAGACGCAGCAAAAGGGCCTGACGCTCATCCCCACCCGGCTTTATTTCCGCAACGGAAGGGTGAAATGCGAGCTGGCGGTGGCGCGCGGCAAGCAGGATTGGGACAAGCGCGAGACGGAACGCCGCCGCGAGGCCGACCGGGAAGCGCGCGCCGCGATTGCGCGCAGCCGTAAGTCCTGAGAGATCAATCAATAAGCTTATGAATGTCAACTTTCAGTCAAATCCTCTATCTGCGCTCCAGACCGAACTCCTGGTTGTTTTCGCCGTGGATAGCGCCAGCGGGAAACAGGACAAAGCCGACGTACGCCTGCTGACTTCTAAGGCCGCGGTTCGGCGCGCTGCCGAAGCCGTCCTTGAGGGAGGGGAGTTCAAGGCCGAATTGTGCGAGACGCTGCTGCTCCATGCGCCCGCGGGCCTCGCCGCCGGGCGTCTGCTGATCATGGGCCTGGGGAAACTGGCGAAGTTGACGCCGCATGAGGTTCGCAAGGGGGCCGGCCTGGCCGTGCGCTATTGCAAGCCGCGCGGCTGGCGCTCCCTGGCCATTGCCGTTCCTGTTGCGGACGCACTCGAAGCCCAGCTTACGATCCGGGCGCTCGCCGAAGGAGCGATCCTCGCCGACTTCGATTCGGACACGTACCGGTCGGACCGGAAAGACCGCAGCGTGCAGAGGGTCGAACTCGTGGCGCATTCTCCGGCCGATCCGCGGCTGGCCGAAGAGGCTCTGCGCGAAGGCACCATCATCGCCGAGTCGCAGAACTTTGCGCGCGCGCTGATCAATGAGCCAGGGAACCGGCTCACGCCGACCGTGCTGGGCCAGCGCGCGGCGGAGATGTGCCGCGAATTTGGCCTGAAATGCGAAGTCCACAGCACGGACAAGCTGCGGGAACTGAAGATGGGCGCGTTTTTAGGGGTAGCGCAGGGTTCCGATGAGCCGCCCGCGCTGATCGTCATGCGCTACGAACCATCACACCAGCGAGCAGGCTCGCCGGGGACCCCGGAGACAGCCGATGCGCCCGTTCTGGGCCTGGTCGGGAAGGGGATTACGTTCGACACCGGCGGGATCTCGATCAAGCCGTCGGACAACATGGAAAAGATGAAGTACGACATGGCCGGCGGGGCATCGATGATCGCCGCCATGCGCGCCATCGCGCAGCTGAAGCCGAAGATTCGGGTCATCGGGATTGTTTGCGCGGCGGAGAATATGCCGTCCGGCAAAGCCTATCGGCCGGGTGATGTACAGATCGCGATGCCGCGCGGGACAGATCAGCCGGGCAAATCGATCGAGATCATCAATACCGACGCCGAGGGGCGCCTCGTGCTCGCCGACGGTCTGACCTATGCGCAGCAACTTGGCGCGAATCGGCTGATCGATGCGGCCACCCTCACCGGAGCCATCGGTGTCGCGCTGGGACAGATCAATGCCGGCGGATTCGCGAACGACGAAGATGCCTGGTCTCGATTTGCCGCGGGGTTAAAGACGTCCGGCGAGCGATTCTGGCGCATGCCCGTCGAGGACGATTACCGCGAGCAGATCAAGTCGCAGATCGCCGACATCAAGAACACGGGCGGGCGCTACGGCGGCGCGATTACCGCGGCGATGTTTCTGAAGGAATTTGCCGGCGACACGCCCTGGATTCACCTCGACATCGCCGGGGTTTCGTGGAACGACGAGGCGAAAGCCTGGCTGGCTTCCGGACCGACGGGAACGGGCATCCCCAGCATCATCGAGTGGATCCGCAGCTATTCGGGCTGACGCGAGGGTGCGGCTCCGTGCGGAGCGATGCGGCGGCGCGCGGCCGCGGATGACCGGCCGAGCTGCACCAGCGGATCTGTTGCAGCATCGAGCGTGAGCCGGTGTGCATCCGAGGCAAGCAATGCAGTCCGTCGCGGCGACCTACTTTGGCGAAGTCTGGCTTACGCGGCTCCTGATCCAGCGTGGGATGGCAGCGATTTACCTGGTCGCTTTCCTGGTGGCGCTGCGCCAGTTCCGTCCGCTGCTGGGCGAACGCGGACTGATGCCCGTCCCAGCGTTTCTTGAGAACGTGAGCTTTTGGCAGGCGCCGAGCCTCTTCCAGTGGCGCTATTCCGACCGGCTGGCGGACGGAGTCGCGTGGACGGGCATCGTGATCTCCGGCTGCGCTGTGCTGGGGCTGACGGAGACGGGGCCCATCTGGGTATCGATCGCCGCGTGGCTGGTGCTCTGGGCGCTGTACCTCTCGATCGTGAATGTGGGACAGAGCTTTTATGGCTTTGGCTGGGAGTCGATGCTGCTGGAGGCGGGACTCTTCACCGCGTTTTTAGGGCCAGCATCGGTGCAGGCGCCGCTGATCCCGGTGATCGCGCTGCGCTGGATGCTGTTTCGCACCGAGGTCGGCGCGGGACTCATTAAGCTCCGCAACGACCGCTGCTGGCGCGACCTGACGTGCATGTTCTACCACTACGAGACGCAACCGCTGCCCAATCCGCTGAGCTGGTATTTTCATCGCCTGCCAGCGACGCTGCATCGATTTTCGGCGCTGGCCAGCCATTTCGTTCAGATCGTTGCGCCCTTCGCGCTGTTTGCTCCCCAGCCTGCGGCGGAAATCGCCGGAGGGCTGATCATCCTTCACCAGTTCTGGCTCATCATGAGCGGGAACTACTCCTGGCTGAACTGGCTGACCGTGATTCTGGGAGTTGCAGCGTGCAGCGATCGCGCGCTCGCCTTGGTGATGCCGATGCATGGGGCGGCGGCGGCCGCGCGTCCGCTGGATTTTGACGTCGCGTTGTATGTGCTGGCGGCGGCAACCGTGGTATTGAGCGTGCGGCCGGCGCTGAATCTGCTCTCGCGGCATCAGGTGATGAACACGAGCTACAACCGCTTTCACCTGGTGAACTCCTACGGAGCATTCGGCCGAGTGGGCCGGCGACGGTTTGAAATCGTCATCGAGGGGACGCAGGACGCTGCGATCACACAGGCCACTGTCTGGCGGGAGTACGAGTTCCGGGCCAAGCCGGGAGACCCGCTGCGCAGGCCGCCGCAGATTGCTCCCTGGCACCTGCGGCTCGACTGGATGATCTGGTTCCTCTCGTTTTCTGTTGCGCTCACGGCGGATGGGGTGCGGGTGGCGGGATATCCGATCTGGTTTCTGCGTCTGCTGAAGCGGCTGCTGGAAGGGGACGCCGCGATGCTGCGGCTGATCGGAAGGAATCCATTTCCGGACCGGCCCCCGGCATGGGCGCGGGCGCGGTATTACGAGTACGGCTACACGACCGGGCAGGAGAGGCGCGCAACCGGGGCCTGGTGGTCGCGGCGGTTGCTGGGGGACTATCTGCAGCCGGTGGCGCTGCGGACTTTGGAGAAGGTTTGAGGGTTCGCCCAGCCGGCTGCACGGCTGCGATTCCTGTCCGGGAAAAGGAAGGCCCTGCCCGGATGGTCAGGGGCAGAGCCTTCGATTTCGTTACGCGTCCGCGGTTGTGTCTACGAGGCCACCTTCAGCCGCTGCTCGCCGCTGAGCGCTTCAATGAACGCGTGATTGAACGCCGGAATGTCGTCGGGCTTGCGGCTGGAGATGAACTGCCCATCCGTCACCACTTCCTTGTCGACCCAGTTCGCCCCAGCGTTTTTCAGGTCTGTTTTCACGGAAGGCCAGGAGGTGAACGTCTTTCCCCTGACCGCGCCGGCTTCCACCAGCGTCCACGGTCCGTGGCAAATGGCGGCGACCGGCCGGCCGGTGGCCACGAAATCCCGAACGAAGCTGACCGCCTTCGGGTCCATGCGAAGGTGGTCAGGGTTCATGACGCCCCCGGGGAGCAGCAGGGCGTCGTAATCCTGAGCACGCGCCTGCTCCAGTGATTTGTCGACCTTAACGCGGTCGCCCCAGTCCTTGATCTTCCATCCCTTGATCTCGCCACTCTTCGGCGAAACCACTTCGGTCGTTGCGCCAGCCTCTTCCAGGGCCTTTTTCGGTTCCGTCAATTCCGCCTGTTCAAACCCATCCGTCGCGAGAATGGCGATCTTCTTTCCATGCAGGCTCCCTGCCATGTCTATCCTCCTTGGGTTGTGTGCGTTCTTCTGACTTAGAACAGCGTCGGCGCAGCGGCGTTGCCAGTTCGACGGGCTGAAAGCCTTTAGGCAAATTCTCCGTCCTGTAACGTTTCAGGGCGGCTGTTCCTGTACATTTCCGGGTGGAACTGACTGGCAATCTGAACCACCAATCTGTACATCCGTGGAGGGTATTCATGGCGAAGCGCGGGATGACCGCAGCCTTGGCAGTCGCAGGCCTGGGGGTTTTGACAGCCTGCAATTCATCGAACAACAACGTGAGTCTCTCGGGAGCCGGGAGCACCTTCGTGAACCCGGCAATGTCGCGCTGGACGCACGACTATACGCAGGCGCATCCGAATGTCCAGATCAACTATCAGTCGATTGGGTCGGGCGGCGGCATCCAGCAGGTGAAAGCCAAGACGGTCGACTTCGGGGCATCCGACGTGGCGCTGAAGGATGCGCAGCTAACCGGGATGGAGCCAGTGGTGCAGATTCCCGAAACCGCCGGCCCAGTTTGCATCACCTACAACTTGCCGGGCCTGAGCAGCCCCCTGCGGCTTTCCGCGGACGAGGTGGCCGACATCTTTCTTGGGAAGATCAAGACGTGGTCCGATCCGGCTCTGGCGAAGGACAATCCCGGCGTGAAACTGCCCAAGCTGGGCGTGTTCGTCGCGCACCGCTCCGATGGGAGCGGCACGACAGGCATCTTCACCGAATATCTCTCGGCGGTGAGCCCGGAATGGAGCCAGAAGGTGGGTTCCGGCACAGCGGTGAGCTGGCCCACGGGCGTCGGCGGCAAGGGCAACGAAGGCGTAACCGGTGACATCCGGCAGACGGCAGGAGCCATCGGGTACGTGGAACTGGCCTATGCCCAGGAAAACAACCTGCCCACAGCGGCCATCCAAAACCAGGCGGGTCAGTACGTGCAGCCGACCGCGGCCGGCACAACCGCCGACATTGCGGCGTTCAGCGCGCAGCTGGCGCAGGACCCGCGCAAGCCGATCGTCAACCCCCCTGCCAGCGCGGCCGACGCGTATCCCATTTCCGGTCTGACCTTCCTCATCATTCCCAAAGACGGGCCGGATAAGGCGAAGCGGCAGGCCCTGAAGCAATTCGTCCAGTACATCATCACCGACGGTCAGGCGACGGCCGGAGCGCTGAACTACGCGCCGCTGCCGGACGGCGTGAAGCAGTTCGATCAGCAACAGCTCCAGCAACTGACCGGGGACGGACAGCCCCTGAGCTAGCAATTTCTGTCCTTCAAAACAAAAGGGGGCGCGAACTTGCGCCCCTTTCGTTTTGGCAGACGAGCCCTCAGAAGCTAAACGCCGGCCCGACCGAGAAGATCGGGTAGAAGCGCGCGGGCGATACATCGTTGGCGATCTTCTGCCGCTGCGCCGCCAGGTTGGACTGGATCATCGAATCGGTGGCGACATTGTCGCAGTAATTCTGACCCTGGTCGTTGTAGCATGCCGTTCCAGCGAGGGTCAGGTTGACCTTCGGATCGCCGACATAGGCAAAGCCAAGCTCGACGGGAACGCTGAAGTGGCGTCCGCTGCGCGGGATCATGTTGCCGAACCCGACGGTGATTTTCGGGGCGGCCTTGTTGAAGGTGATTCCGCCGTTGCCGGTGACGGGATCGGAGGCGCTGCTGGTGTACTGCTCGTTGTTCAGAGTGAAACTCTTGCCGGCTGAGACGTTGGCGTTCGCGGTGATCTGGTTGCCGTTATAGAGCAGCGCGCCCGGGCTGATGTGGAAGCCGCCCGCGAAGGGAAACCAATCGACGGCGGCTTCGGCGGAGCGGAAGCGCAAATTGGCGTTGTACGGAATGCCGTCGTTGGTGAGCGTGTCGGTGTAGCTGAAGAAGTTGGTGCCGGCGCTCAGGTTCAGGTGACGGGCGAGCGGGGTCGCCGCCTCCACGCCGACGCCGAGCAATCCGACCTTGACCCCCAGCGCGAATCCGGAGAAGGCGCCGGAATGTTCGGAAGCGGCAGGCGTCGCAATGACGCCCGGGGAGGCAACCGGCGCCGGGTCAGCGAAGAGGGCAGAGCCCGTGAGGGAGGAGCTCTCGGCCGGCGCGGTGGCAGCGGGGGGTGCCGAGAGAGTGGCAAAGGACTGGGCCCAGACCGCCGGGGTCGAAAGGGCGACGGCAGTAACTAGAACAAGGACGCGCATGTGGTTGATACTCCTTCATTTGACTCGTCGTGCTTGGGCTGCGGCAAGGGAAGCTCCACACTCGATCCGCAATCGGCGCATGGGGGAGGGCCGTGGCGGAGTCGAGGATCAGCACGCTTCGTGAGCTTGCCGGGCAGGTGTGAATCCGAGGGTAGATTAGTTACCAAAGGAACGCAATGTAACTATAGTGTTAGAGGGGTAACCTGCGTGCCGAGACGTTCCCGCAACCCTTCGGCATTCGCCAGCAAGGACCGGAGATGGCTTTCAACGGGGGGCGAAAGGCCGGGCTCAACCAGGGCAAGCTGTAATTTGAGGAGAAACTTGGTCACAGCGTCCTTGATCTCGGCGTCGACCTCGGCGGATGCGGCGAGGAAGGCGAGTTCCTGCTCGCGCTGACGACGGGTGAGAACGGCAAGCACCTCCCGTTCCACGCGCTCGGGCGCGGCAAGGGCGAAGTTGATCTCGATCGGAAAGGCCAGACCCGAACGTCGCCAGACGAAGTCGGCGCATTCCGTATCGGATTCGGCGAGCAGACGGTCGAGAATGACCACGGCAAACGGGCGGCGATCGAGCAGGCGCAGAGCCGCCGCACGCGTCGACGCAATCTCGACGGTCATGGACAGACGAGAGGCAAGGCCGGCCGCAAGCTTATCGGCGCTTTCCTGGGCTGTGATGATGAGAATCGCCGGGCGCCGGGTGGGCCCCGGCTCGCCCGTGACGCTGGGACGCGCGGTCATGCGTTCACCCCGTATTCCTTGAGCTTGCGGTAGAGCGTGGTTTTGCCGATATCGAGCAGACGAGCCGCCAGCATCTTGTCGCCCTTCACCTGATCGAGCGTGGTCAGAATCGCGGTTTTTTCCAGCTCCGCCAGAGTGGGCATGGCGAGTGACGGTGCGGACGGCTGCGCCGCGTGCGACTTGCGCTCGGCCTCGCGGTTCTTCCAGGCGTCCTGAATGCAGGTGGCCAGGTCGCCCATTGCGATGACTTCCGACGAAGTGATGCTGCAGGCGCGGTTGATGCTGTTGGCCAGCTCGCGCACGTTCCCCGGCCAGGCGTATTCCATCAGGTAAGCGAGCGTTTCGGCGCTGAGACGGAAGCGCCGGCCCATCTCGCGGCTGTTGCGCTCGAGGAAATGCGCCGCCAGCAGCGGAATGTCCTCGCGGCGATCGCGCAAAGGCGGAATCGTCAGCTTAACGACGTTGAGCCGGTAGTAGAGATCCCGCCGAAATTTGCCCTGTTCCACCATGGCGTTGAGATCCTGATGTGTGGCAGCCAGCACCCGCGCTCGCATGGGAACCGTGTGGCTCGCGCCCAGAGGCCGGACCTCCTTTTCCTGCAGCGCGCGCAGCAGTTTGGCCTGCAGATCGAGGGGCAGCTCGGCGATCTCGTCGAGGAATACCGTTCCCGTGCCCGCGGCGACGAGGAGCCCCTCATTCGCGCGATGGGCGCCGGTAAAGGCGCCTTTGACATGGCCAAACAGCTCGCTTTCGATCAGGGTGGGCGCAAGCGATCCGCAGTCGACGGGCACGAAGGGCTGGCTTGCGCCGGGCCCATTGGCGTGAATCGCGCGGGCGACGAGTTCTTTGCCGCTCCCGCTCTCGCCGAGGACGAGAACCGGATGCACGCTGCGCGCGGCGTGCGCCAGCATGCGAAAGAGCTTTTCCATCTCGGGGCTGTGTCCGAGGATGTGGCTGGTTCCCTGGTTGGTGCGCAGGCGCTCGCGAAGTCCGCGGCTCGCGTGATCGAACTGCTCTTCGAGATTCCGTCTGGCGGCGAGACGCTGCAGGATGGAGCGCAGATCCTCGGCCCAAAATGGCTTGATGAGGTAATCTGCGGCGCCGCGCCGCATCGCTTCGACGACCTGCTGCACCGTGGAGGCCGACGTCATCCAGACCAGGGCGACGTCTGGCCTCAACTGGCGCAGTTCATCGAGGAGAGACAAACCCTCGGCGGCAGCGATCTGTTCGTCGATCAGCACGATGTCGACGGCTTTGGCAAACAGCAGATCGCGCGCAGCTTCATTGAGGTCGAGTTCGTGAGCCACCATCCCTTCGCCGGCGACGACGGCCGAGCATGCGCGGCGGATGGATTCATCGTGGTCAGCGATTAATACATGGAGAGGAGCAGCCTCCAATGGCGGAAGAACAGGCATGGAGAGTCCGTGAGCGTGCATTGGGTCTGCATTCCATGGTTGCATCATTGGCCGTCGTTCCCGCGATTTGTGACCGGTGCCGAAAGTAAGGGGGCTATTACGTTAGTCAGGGGCAGTTCGATCTCAAAGCGGGCTCCGCGCTGCCGTCCCGCCACGACGCGAGCGCTCCCGCCGGCTTCCTCTGCCAGTTGCCGCACGATGCTGAGTCCGAGACCGTGATGGGGCGCATCCGGCCAGGGCTGGCTGTCGCGCCTCGTGGAAAAGCCCGGCGCAAAGATGCGCTCGGCAAGGTCGGCGGAGATGCCTGGGCCGTCGTCTTCGACGCAGAGCAGGACGGTCTGCGGTCCCTCGGTGGGCGCTTCCTCCTCAAAGTCGCCACAGGTATCGTCGGTTCCCGGACGAAGCGTCCAGAGAAAACTTTGTCCACCGGCGCGCTGCGCGGTGATGCGGATGCGGCCGCCGGCGGGCATGGCATCGGCCGCGTTCCGCACCAGGTTGAGGAGGATGCGGGTGAGGTTCTCCTCGGAGAGCGCGAGGGTACCGGAGCAGGGCAGGCAGGCGATCTGGACCTGGATTGTGTGGCCGGCCACCGCGGCGAGCAGGCCAGCCAGCTCGTGCACGGAGACTGCGAGGTCGCGAATCGGCACCTGCACGGGCGGGCTGTTCCAGGCCAGAGTGCTGGTGCGGGCTACCGCAGAGAGCCGGCGCATCAGATGCTCGGCGGCGCGGGTGATCGAGCGCACCTCCTCGGCATAATGCGCATGAGGCTCCGTCAGGACCCCCGGTTCGCCGATGAGTTCCATGCAAAGCTTCAGGGCGGTCACGAGGTTGCGCGCGTCATGAGCAATGCCGGCCAGGGCTTCCGCCTGGCCTGGCGGCAGTGGGCGGTCAGACTCGGCATCGGGGAGGCGCTTGCGGATGAAGGGCTGTGACTGGGTAAGTGCGAGTGCGCTGTCGGCCATCGGGTCTTTCCTCTTTCAGCGTCCGGTCGTGTCACCGGACGGGTCTCATGTTTTCCGATTCTGCATGGCACTAGAACACGTCGCGTACCAAACCCATGCGCTCCAGCTAAGTGGTTGAAAAGGGGAAGCTTGTGGAGAATGCCGGGGGCGGGGTGCGAAGTTCGGTATCGGCAAGGTGTTTCGAATTGGAACGCGGTGGGGCGTCGGTGGCCTCTAAACCTCACCAGTTGAGTGGCTTAGCGGCTCGACCTGTTTTGGAGACGATGGGTCGAGAATTCCCGAAAAGGAACCGTACAATATGCCGATGGCAAAGAGCTTTTTTCGCAGTGAAGGGCGCGGTCCGGCCGAGATGCGCCCGGTGCGGCTGACGCCGGGGTATGTTCAGGTGGCGGAGGGGTCGGTGCTGATCGAGACCGGGCACACCCGGGTGCTGTGTAACGCGACGGTGGAACAGGGGGTTCCGGCCTGGCTGCGCAACAGCGGGCGAGGCTGGGTGACGGCGGAGTACGGCATGTTGCCTCGGTCGACGCTGACGCGGTCGCCGCGTGAGTCAGAGCGGGGTAAGGTGGGCGGGCGGACCCATGAAATCCAGCGGCTGATCGGACGGTCGCTGCGGGCGGTGGTCGATATGCAGGCGCTGGGAGAACGAACCGTGATCCTCGATTGCGATGTGCTTCTGGCCGACGGGGGGACGCGGACGGCAGCGATTACCGGAGCGTGCGCGGCGCTGGCGATTGCCTTCGGGCGGATGACGGCGACGGGCGCGCTGAAGGCTTCGCCGCTGAAGCAACTGGTGGCGGCAACCAGTGTCGGCATCGTCGAAGGCATCGCGCTGCTCGATCTGGCCTACGAGGAAGACTCCCAGGCCGAAGTGGATATGAACCTGGTGATGACCGAGGATGGAAACTTTGTCGAAGTGCAGGCGACGGCGGAGCGGCAGGCCTTTCCCCGGGCGCGGCTGCTGGAGATGATGGACCTGGCCGAGGCGGGGATCCGGGCGCTGCACGCGCTGCAGCGGGAGGCGATTGCGGCCGCCGGCGGCGTGGGGAAATAGTCTGGGCCACGTTACCAGAGCGGGAGCGGCTCTGTTGTAGCCATAGGGTTTCGCCAGGGGGAGTGTCGCGGGCGTTACGTGGGTTAATACAATCGTTAACCCATGACACATTCCTGTTCGGGCAGACGCGCCAGCGGCATGCCCTGTGACAGGAATCTCGGGCCACCTTAGACTGTAATTCCGCATCGCAAAAACGTCTCGTGTCGATTGCGGAAGCTCCAGCTGCTCAAATGGCTGCCGGTCTGCTGCCCTTCCAGCGGAAGCATACCCATACCGTCAGCAGAATCCTCTACCTCAACAGCGCAGGAGAATGAGTGGGTCAGTCACCAGAGGTATTTGAGCCTGTAACCAGGACGCATGGTTCAACCACCCCCGGAGAACTGCACAGGATCCCCGTCCTTTCGGGCGGTGGGGAGATGGGCGAGCTGATGCGGACCTATACCTGGCAGGATTCTTCGCTGGGGCCGATCGCTCAGTGGCCGCAGAGCCTGCGCACGGCGGTACAGATCATCCTGAATTCCCGGTACGCGATGTTCATCTGGTGGGGACGGGAGCTGCTGCACCTCTATAACGACTCCTATCGGGCGTTTCTCGGCGAGAAGCATCCCGGGGCACTGGGGAAGTCGGCCCGCGAGGTGTGGTCGGAGATTTGGGAGCAGATCGGGCCGCGGACGGATGCGGTGCTGTTGCGCGGGGAGTCGACGTTCGACAAGGCTCTGCTGCTGATGATGGCGCGGCACGGGTATATCGAGGAGACGTACTTCACGTTTTCCTACAGTCCGATTCCCGGGGATGACGGCCGGATCGGCGGGATTTTCTGCGCGGTTACCGAAGAGACGGACGGGGTGATCGACAAGCGGCGGCTGGCGCTGCTGCGGGAAGTGACCGCGGCGATGGCGGATGCACGCACTCCCGGGGAGGTGTGCCGGGCAGCCGCGCAGCGACTGGACGGGGCCGGCCGCGATCTTCCTTTCAGCCTGATTTATCTGCTCGACGGCGACGGGCAAACCCTGACGCGCGCGGGCCATATCTCCGTGACGAGCAGCGTGGAGCCGAAGAGCAGCGGAACTGCATTCACCATCTTTGTCCCGTTTGCGATGCCGGCGCCGCATGCCGAAGCTGCAGAGGTCAACTGATGTTGCAAAGGGGTGGAGCATCACTTGCCGCGGGCGGATCGAACTTCGATCCGCGCTTTTCGCCACGGGATGAAGGGGAGTCGCGGTCGCCGGAACCTCGCAAACCCAGGATTCTGGTGGTGGACGACGAAGCACGAATCGCCGACACGGTTACGGAAATCCTGAATCTGTCAGGGTTCGAGGCGGTCGCTGCGTACGACGGGTGGACCGCGCTGGAAGCCGCAATGCGGTTTCGTCCCGACTACTTGCTATCGGATGTACTGATGCCGCGCATGAACGGCGCGGAACTGGCGATCGCCATTCGCCAGAGCCAGCCGGCCACGAAGATTCTGTTGTTTTCCGGGCAGGCGGGCATCTCGGACATTCTGCAGAGTGCACAGGACCGAGGGTACGCATTCGATCTGCTGGCGAAGCCGGTGCACCCCGCGAGGTTAATCGAGCGGCTCAGGGAGCTGTAAGAGGCCTTTGCCATCGGCCCGTGTGCGGGTGTTGGTAATCCTGCGGCGCGCAGCGCGGTCATTCGCAGCGGATGGCGGCGACGGGATCGAGGGCGGCGGCCCGCCGGGCGGGCAGCCAGCAGGCGGCGATCCCGACGATCGCGAGCACCCCAGCGACAGCGAAGAAGACATCGGGATCCGTGGGCGAGACGCCGATGGGCAAATTAGCCATGAGGCGCGCGGCGGGAATGGCGGCGGCGAGCCCGAGCGCGAGCCCAGCGCCGATTTGCCAGAAGCCGCGGCGCATGACGAGCAGCAGGATGCTGGCGACGCTGGCGCCGAGGGCGATGCGGACACCGATCTCCTGGGTGCGGCGGCTGGTGGATTGCGCGAGCACCGCGTAGATGCCGACCGAAGCCATGATCAGCGCGATGAAGGCGAATCCAGCGAAAATTTTGCTGAAGAGGTGCAGATACCAGAGCTGGTGTTCGACCGCCGCGGTGAGGATGAAGACGTCGCGGAGCGGCAGATCCTGATCAATTTTCTGGACCGCGGCGCGGACGGCAGGGATGGGGTTCGACGTGGCATGGACGACGAGCGCCATGCCGTTCCAGCCTTCCTGGCGGAAGGTGAGGAAGAAGAGCGGCCGGGGATGGTTGTTGTTCAGGTCCTGGACTACGTTGGCGCAGACGCCGACGACGGTGATCCATGGGTCTGGCTGGTTCTTGTCGTTGTAGAAGCGGAAACGCTTGCCGATGGCGGACTGGCCGGGCCAGAAATCCCTGGCTGAATCGACGGTGAAGATGGCGGCTTCGTGATGAGCGGTACCGTCGACCGGATTGAAATCGCGGCCGAGCAGGAGCGGAACGCCGACGGTGGCGAGGTATCCGGGCGACGAGACGACGAAGGAGATGGGCGGGCGGTGCGCCGGGTCGTTGACGGATGCGTGCTCGAGTTCAATGTTGCTGTCGGCGCTGCCGAGGCCAGGAGGGTTGGAAACGATGGCGACATGCGAAACGCCTGGGATGGCCTGGATGCGCGGCAGGAGCTGGTTGTAGAAACGCTGGATCGACCCGGTGTCCTTATAGCGATCGCTGGGGAAATCGATGTTGGCGGTCATGAGCTGATCGGCGGGGACGGAGCGGTTGCTGTCGAAGCTGCGGATGAGGCTGGGCGCGAAAATGCCGGCGCCGGTGAGCAGGACGAGGGTCAGCGCGAACTGGAAGACGACGAGAATCGCGGTGAACGTGCCGCCGCGATGACGGCCGAGGGTGCGGCCGCCTTCCTGCAGCATCGGCTGGAGGTCGGGGCGCGAGGAACGCAGCGCGGGCGCGAGGCCGAAGACGAGGCCGCTGAGGATGCAGAGCGCGGCGAAGTAGCCGAAGACGGAGTAGTCCATGGTGAACTGCACCCAGTAAGGGCGGCCGACGTTGGAGGTGGCAAGGTTGAACCAGTGGACGCCGGCGACGGCGAGGGCGAGACCGGCGAGACCGCCGAGAACGCTGAGCAGGACGCTTTCGACGAGGAACTGGCGGGTGATGCGCCAGCGCGAGGCGCCGAGGGCGGCGCGGATCGACATCTCTCGCTGGCGGCCGAGGGCGCGGCTGAGCATCATGTTCGCGACGTTGGCGCAGGCGATGAGCAGCACGAAGCCGACGGAGGCCAGCATGAGGAGGAAGACCATTTTGATGTTGCCGCCGTTGTAGCGCTCATGGAACGAAAGGACCAGGGCGCTGGTGTTCTTGTTGGTGTCGGAATACTGGGCGGCCAGGCGGTGGGCGACGGCATCGAGTTCGGCCTGGGCGGTGGTCCTGCTGACGCCGGGCTTGAGCAGTGCGAAGGCCTGGAGGTCGCGGTTGTCGCGTTTGAGCTGGTCGGAGGTGGCGATGAGGGGCGTCCACAGGTCGACGACGGTGGGGAAGGCGAAGCCTTTGGGCATGACGCCGATGATGGTAGCGGCCTTCTCGTTGATGCGGACCTGACGGCCGATGACGGAGGGGGCGCTGTTGTAGCGCTGCTTCCAGACGGTGTAGCCGAGCATGAGGACCTGCGGAGCGCCGGGCTCGGCGTCGGAGGGCTGGAAGTCGCGACCGAGGATGGGGTGGATGTGGAGCATGGAGAAGATGCCGGTGGTGGCGCGCTCCAAATGGTAGGTCTGCGGCGGATTGCCGGGCTCGCCGAGAACGCCTTCGAGGTCGGCAGCGCCTTCGAGGGCGTCGAGGGTGTGCAACTGGGCGCGGTAGTCGAGGAGATCGGCGTAGGAGAGCCGCGTATTGCCGTTCCTGTTCGCGAGGTCGCGGCCCGCGACAGCCACCAGGCGCGCGCCGCCCGGAACGGGCACCGGCTTGAGCAGGGCCGCATTCACGATGGTGAAGACCATGGTGTTGAGACCGATGCCGAGGGCGAGCGTGACGACGACGGCCGCGGAGAACCATCCGTGGGCGCGGATCATGCGCAGGGCAAAACGGAGGTCGTATGCCATGGAACGCGGTACGCAGGCAGGGAAAGGATGGTTCCAGGGAGTGCGTTTGTATCTGACCGGGACCACAGCGGCAAGCCTGAGAGAGAATCGGACAGGAAGGACGAAGACTCCATCTCTCAAGAATGATTTCCGAACACCGATGGTCCTGGCGGCGGGTGAAGCTGAGCCTCGCGACGGAATGCGCGATCATTCTGTTTTTGTGGGCGGTTGCGCCGGCTTTTTCCCAGAGCACGAGCGGGGAAGTGCGGCTCCATGTGGCCGATCCGGGAGGCATGGGAATCCAGGTGAGCGTGCATCTGGTCTGCGAGGCGAATCAGTACAACGAGATCCTCGCCACGGACCGGCAGGGGAATTTGGACATTGCGCGATTGCCCTACGGCGATTACCGGCTGGAGATTGACAGTACGGGATTCGCGCCGGTTCTGGAGACGATGACGATCGGTTCGTCGATTCCCGTTTCCCATTCCATTGCGCTGAAGATCGCAGCGGTTCAGCAGACGGTGGCGGTCAATGCCGGGACGACGCTGCTCGACCCGGAGCAGCCCGGTTCCGTCGATCAGGTGGGGTCTGCGTTCATTCAGCATCGGCTCAGCTCGATTCCGGGACGATCGCTGCAGGATCTGGTGAATGCGCAGCCGGGCTGGGTGTATGAGGGGAACGCGGTGCTGCATCCGCGCGGCTCGGAGTATCAGACGCAGATTGTGGTGGACGGCATACCGCTGACCGACAATCGCTCGCCAGATTTCGGGCCCGAGCTGGAGGCCGATGACATCCAGTCGCTGAGCATTTACACCGCCGGTATCCCCGCTGAATACGGGCGCAAGATGGGCGGCGTGATCGAGGTGAATACGGTCGAGGATACGCAGCCCGGGCTGCACGGCGAAGTGGCGCTCGCCGGGGGCAGCTTCGATACCGGCAGCGCATTTGCGCGCGGCCAGTACACACGGGGGAAGAACACTGTGGGCGGCAGCGCGAGCGGAAGCATGACCAGCCACTACCTCAATCCCGTCGTTCCGCAGAACTATTCCAATACGGGGACGCTCGGCGATTTTTCGGGCCGGTACGAGCGCGATCTTTCCGGCAGCGACCGGCTGAGCGCATCGGTTCGTCACGAGTTGTCGCGGTACGACATTCCGAACGAGCAGGTGCAGGAGACCGCGGGACAGCGGCAGACGGCGGACAATTTCGAGACCATGGGAGTCGCCTGGTACCAGCACAGCTTCTCGGCGAATACGCTGGCGAGGCTGGCGGGTATGGTGCGGGACAACGCGAACGACTTCCATTCGAACTCGCTGTCCACTCCGGTTGAGGTCTTCCAGCACAATCGCTTCCGCGATGGCTACTGCAAGGCGATGCTCGACGCGCAGCGGGGCCGGGAGGAGTTGAGATTCGGAGTCGAATCGGACAACACGTTCCTGCATGAAAACACGAGCTACGTTATTACCGATCCTGGCCAATACGATCCGGGAACGCCGCTGACCTTTGCCTATGCGGGGGAGCGGCCCGATCTGGAGCAGGCGGCTTTCGTCGAGGACCTTGTCCACCTGGGAGACTGGTCGCTGAACGCCGGACTGCGCTGGGATCATTACCAGCTTCTGTTGAACCAGCAAGCTGTCGAGCCGCGGCTGGCCATCTCGCGCTACTTTCGGCCGGCCGATACCATCCTGCATTTTTCGTACGACCGCGTGTTTGAGACGCCGGCGTTTGAAAATATTTTGCTCTCGAGCTCCACGCAGGTTGAGTCTCTGGATCCGGCCACGTTTCTTCGGCTGCCAGTCAAGCCGTCGGTGGGGGATTATTTTGAAGGCGGGCTGACGCAGGGAATCTTCGCCAAGGTAAGGCTGGATGTGAACACGTTTCGGCGGCAGGTGGACAACTACGCCGACGACGACCAGATTGACAACACGACGGTCAGTTTCCCGATTGCTTTCCGCAAGGGGATCATTTACGGCGCGGAGGCCAAACTCGATCTTCCGGACTGGGGAAAGATCTCCGGATTCGTCAGCTATTCGTGGGAGGTGGGGAACGCCTGGAATCCTGTGACCGGAGGGTTGTTTCTCGGCGCCGATGCAACGGCGGCGGAAACCCGGCTCACAGGACATTTTCCCGATACACAGGATCAGCGGAATACGGTGCGCGGGCGGCTGCGTTACCAGGTGCATCCGCGATTCTGGCTGGCGGGCGGCATCCAGTATGACTCCGGGCTGCCTTTCCAGTTCGACGGAAACCCGGCGACGGTGCTCGCGGAATATGGGCGGCCGGTGCTGGATCGCATCAACTTCCAGCGGGGGCGCATCGATCCGGCTTTTCTGGTGGACGCTTCCGCCGGAGCCGGTCTTTACCATTCGGAGCGCGTCGATGTGCGATTGCAGGCCGATGGGGAGAATCTCAACAACGTTCTCGATGTGATCGACTTCGGCGGGTTGTTTTCGGGGAACGCGATTGGTCCGCCGCGGAGCGGGATGGTTCGGCTGACGATGACGTTCTGAGAGGAAGCAAACAGAGCACCGGGCTCAGAGCACACGGGTGGGGCGGTCAGGGAGGCCGGCCTGGAATCGCGCGGCCAGGAGGCAACGCATTTGAAACATGCCTTGACCCTGTACCGATCGGGATGTATAGGGGTCGACGAAGGATGCGTAAAGCATCACGTTACTTTGGCGATCTGTCGTGGGGTGGGAATTAGGCGATAAAATTGGAATGGTGAGCATTCTTCATTTTGGGAGCGCAGGAGAGGATTCATGTCGATCAATCTGACCCCCGGGAAACTGGCCGGACTGAAAGCCGTATCGGACAAGCGGGGCGTGATTGCCGCCGCCGCCATGGACCAGCGCGGATCGCTGCGGAAGTCGCTGGCGAAGGAAAAGGGAGTGGCCGAGGTGCCGGAGTCGGCGCTGGTCGAGTTTAAGGAGCTGGTGACGGAGGTGCTGACGAAGCACGCGTCGGCGATCCTGCTCGATCCGGAGTTTGGGCTGCCGGCGTCGAAGCGGCGCAACGGCAAGGGTCTGCTGCTGGCCTATGAGAAGACGGGCTACGATGCGGCGCTGCCGGGGCGGCTGCCTGACCTGCTGGACGTGTGGAGCGTGCGGCGGCTGAAGGAAGCGGGCGCGGACTGCATCAAGATTCTGCTGTATTACACGCCGTACGAGAAGACGGCCATCAACGATCACAAGCAGGCCTGGGCGGAGCGGATCGGCGACGAGTGCCGGGCGCACGACATTCCGTTCTTCCTCGAGCTGGTGGGTTACGCGGTGCATGGCGAAGAGGAGAAGAGCCTCGCGTACGCGAAGCGGAAGCCGGATGTGGTGACCGGGTCGATGGAGGAGTTCGGCAAAGAGCGGTACTGCGTGGACGTGCTGAAGGTCGAGGTGCCGATCCAGATGGAGTTTGTGGCGGGCACGAAGGCGTTCAAGGGCGAGCAGGCCTATACGCGGGCTGAGGCGCTGGAGCACTTCCGGCTGGCGGCGTCGTCGACGCACAAGCCGTTTATTTATTTGTCCGCTGGCGTATCGAATCCGGTGTTCATCGAGACGCTGGAGCTGGCGGGCGAGAGTGGCGCGCCGTTCAACGGCGTGCTGTGCGGACGCGCGACGTGGAAGGACGGGATTGCTGTCTACGCGAAGCAGGGCGCCAAGGCGTTCGAGGAGTGGCTGAACACGAAGGGCGTCGAGAACATCGAGAACGTGAACAAGGCGCTCAAGTCGGCGCACTCGTGGTACGACAAGGTGAACGTGCCGGCGCTGGTGTAAGGGCGGCGGAAAAGCGGTCAGCGGTAAGACTGTCAGCTAAAAGGCGGTCAGAACGGAAGCGCCGTGGCGTTGAGCCGCGGCGCTTTTCTTTTACGGCATCAGCTTGAGAAAGGTGACGCCGTAGCCGCCCATGTTCAGGGTCATTTGCGACTGGGGCGTGACGGGGACGGCCTTGGGTCCGGCCATGATGCTGGTGTTGGCGTCGATGGTGAGCTCGGTGGCGGAGGAAAAGGCGGGGAGCTGCGAGGGGTCGAGGACGACGGTACGCGGGGCGCCGGGACCATTGTCATCATTCGGCGCGTTCACGGCGTGATTCGCAGCCATCACCACGACGGAGCCGTCGGTGTTGCGCGTGGCAAAGATCTCGACCGATTTCGCGCCGGCGGGCTCGCTGGTCGTCCAGGTGAGGATGCTCACAGGCTGGGCGGTGCACCATGATGCCGGCTCGTCCGGAGCGCACCAGGGGAAATAGCGTCCGAGATAGTCGTCCACCCAGTAGCTGAGATAGGGCTGGCCAGCGTCGTAGCTGACTTCCGCATACATCAGCGACATGGTGCTGGCGTCCTGCACGAAGTCTGAGTGCACGAGCATGTGCGATCCGGCCTGCGCCCACTGGGAAAAGACATACGGCCGCCAGCCGGCGAAGAAGGGGCTGGTGCCGCGCTGATCGACCTCGAACGGATTCGAACACTCGCCCTGTCCGTTGCCGATGGAAAAGTCCGCGTCCACGTTGTTTTCGGTCATCCATAACACAGCGTGGCTCAGTTTGGGACTGGTGGCCACGATGTTGGCAAAGTCCCGGGCGAACTGCCCAAAGGTGTAGGGCACTGTGCCCATCGCCACCGCATCGGTGTTTTGCCACCCGCACACCGCGTATTGCTGCTGCGATACCACGTCGATCTGGGCGGTCACGGTCTGGAGAAATCCCGGAGCGTAATCGTTCGCGTCCGTCACGCCGCTCAGCTCGAGCGCGACAAACTTGAGCGGGATCAGCGATCCGGCGTTTTGCATCGCCGTTACTGTGAGGTTGTAGAGGTCTGCGTATTGCGCCGGAGTCATGCCCACAAGGTCGGGAATCGTGTAGATGCTCCAATATGTGATGGGCGTGAAGGGCGTGTGCACGTGCTGCACGCCGCTGTCGTCGGTAAATCCGGTGGTCGTGTTGTAGTACTGGACCATCTGTGCCGCGTAATGGGCAAAGTCCGGGTAGTTTTCGGGTTCAAGCACGCAATTCGGGCCAACGTCCGTGCACATCCAGGGGGGACCCTCCACCAGAACCAGGTTGATGTTCTTATCGCCGACGCCGATGACTGGATCCAGCGTCGCGTCCAATACGCTGAAGTCCCAGCTCTTGTCGGCCCTTTGCGGGATGCCCAGGCTGTTCGTGTAGACACGGATGTGCTGGGGATGCAGCCTGGCCAGCGTAGTCGTGGCACTGGGCACGGAGGGGAAGAACGACTGAGCCCACTCGGCGGCCTGGAACTGGGTGCTCATCATCGTCTGCATCTGACCGTTGAAGCCGAGGCTGGTGTTGACGGTGGGGCTGACCGCGACATTGACGGTGACCGGGGCGGAAAGGACGGTGAGCGAGAGCTGAGCGGTGACCGACGGTCCGCCTTCGGTCGCGTAGATGGTGACCGGATAGGTTCCGGCCGCAGTCGCTGCGGCGGCGCTAAGAACGACGGTGCCCGTGGAACCGGTTCCCGGAGACGTGATCTGGGTAAACACTCCGTTCGGGTAGCCGCTCAGGCTCAGCGAGACGGGATTGGTGTCGCCGCTGGCGCGGTGCACCGTGACATCCACCGCAGGAGCTGCGCCGCCTGCGGGCACGGTCGTCGTGCTCGGCGAGAGAGAGAGGGTGATGGGCTCAAGGACCATCGTGCGGGGTCCGCCGCTGGATCCGCACGAGACGATCCAGGAAAGGGAACTGAGGGCGAGGCACAGCGCCAGACAGCGATTCATCCGGGGCCTCCTTCGGCGCTCGCGGCCGCGGGCACGGCTCAGGGCTCAGGGATTGATCGCGATTATAGCCGCGTTGTTCGGACAGGGTGTCATGCGGGCCGGTGCGTCCCGCCTTGCGCTCGCGGCCAAAAGATATTTTGTGGTTCCTGCAACTTTTTTCGTAACTAACTCCGCAACTCCGGGTTTCAGGCGTCAACGTGCAGTACCTGGAGGCCTACCCATGAAGAGCACGCATGCTCTTTTCTGCCTTCTGCTCGCCGCGCCGCTGTGTGCGTATGCAGGAGAGCAGATCATCCCCGCCGGCTCGCTGATTTCGTGTACGTTGGCCGAGCCAAAAATGAATTCCAAAACCACCGCCATTGGCGACCCGGTTCTGTGCCAGGTCGGTCATGCGGAGCGCTACGGGCGCTCTGTACTCCCCTACAACAGCTATTTGGTGGGAAGGTTCGAGGATTACAGAGATCCCGGACACTTCGTCGGCAAGGGATGGATGGAACTCCGGTTTGACCGCATGGTGATTGAGCCGGACACTGTTATTCCTGTCGAAGCGCGAGTGGTAGACGTGCCGGGTTACAACGTGGATCGCTACGGAAGGATTCTCGGCAAGGGCCACGCGGTGCGGGATACCGTCACCTGGATGATTCCGATTCTTTGGCCGATCGACCTGATCAATTTGCCGCGGCGCGGCCCTCGTCCAACCCTGAAAGAAGAGACGCGGCTCACGCTGAAGGTGATGGACGACCTGGGAATTCCGACGGTCGACCAGCAGCCTTACCCGCAGGAGCCATCGGGTTTGTATCGGCGGCAGCCCAGCTCGTATGAACCGCCGCCCCCTCCGCCGCCAGCGCCTGCTCCCGTGGCCGAAGTGGCGCCGCAAACCGTAATCGTGACGCCGCCGCCGGCGCCACCTCCTGTGGTGGCGTACGTGGCTCCGCCGCCGGTGTACTACTATCCGCGTCCGCGCAGCGTTGTAGTGGTTCGCAACGGCTACGCGTATCGGGTGTGGGTGCAATAGACGGGCGGAGTGGTATCTCAACTTTGGCAAAACCCACGCAAGCCAACTGCAGGCTTGCATGGGGCACCCGGAATGGTTGAGCGGGTGAAAGACGTTCGGTTCCCGGTCTCGCACGGATGAGGCCGGGAATCTTTGTGTCTGAGTAGAGAAACCCGCTCAAGCCAATACAGGGCTTACATGAGGCACCCTATTTTTCCTGCAGGGTGGCTTCGGGCAGGTCGGCGTAGCGAGCCTGCGCGATAGAGGCCTGAGTGACGGCGACGTAGCCGTGCTCTTTGATTTTTTCGGCGCGGGCACGATAGATGTTGGGATCGTCGGGAGCCCAGGTGCCGAGGCCGTCGACGTAGCGATTGCACATGCAGAAGACCGCGGCGATGAGGACTGTGTCGTGGATCTCGCGGTCGGTGGCGCCGAATTTGCGGGCGAGCGCGATATCGTCGGCGGTGACGTTCCGGCCGCTCTCCTGCACTCTGCCGGCGATGTTGAGCAGGGATTTCAGCTTCGGGGAAATTTCCGCGTTGAGCCAGTCGGTCTTGACCTTCTGCACCAGGGCTTCGTTGTGGTCGAGCTGGGCGGCGGCCACCGCGCCGTGAATGGTCTGGCAAAAATAACAGTCGTTGCGCCAGGAGACATGGGTGGCGATCATTTCGCGCTCCCCGGGCGAGAGGGTGCTTTCGCCGCGCAGCAGGATGTTCACCAGCTCATTGATGGGCGCGGCGGTTTCGGGGCGGAAGGTCATGGGGCCGAGGATTCCGGGAAACTCGCGTCCGAGTTCCGGGGCGATGGGCAGTTCAATCCAGGCCATCGGGGCACACTCCTGATTTGCGATTGCGGCGGCGAAGCTGGGAAATCCGCAGGAGCATGGTAGAGCCGTGAGCGGCCCGCGCGCATCGGCCAAAAGGTTGAGAGCGAATCCGAACTCCAGTACGTTGTGAGGGCGCGGTGTGCGCCTGCATACTGAGTCGCATCTCCTGATTCCCAGAAAGGGCAGGCGAAGCGAAGAGCCCGAATGCTGATGCAAACAGCGGAGAGAGGAAATGTGCGCGCCGACGAAAACCGGCTCGCCTATCCTGGATGGCGCGTGGCGGCGGTGTGCCACGCCGGCGTGCTGACCGGCTTCGCGACGGTTTTCATCTACAGCTTCAGCTTCATGGTCGAGCCGCTGCAGCACGCTTTCGGCTGGGATCGCGAGCAGATTGCGCGGGCGTTCAGCCTGGCGGCGATCTCGGTGGCGATTGGCTCGCCGCTCATGGGGAAACTGTTCGACCGGTTCGATCCGCGCAAGCTGATTGCCGGATTCATGACGGCCTTTGGGCTGGGGCTGGCGGCGATGGCGTTTCTGACACCGCACCTGATGCAGCTGTACGCGAACGCGGTGTGGATTGGGATTGCGGGGACGGGCACGTATCAGCTGGGCTACGCGCGCGTGATCGCGGGCTGGTTCGAACGCAGGCTGGGGGCGGCGCTTTCCATTGTGGTGGCCGGTTCGGGCGTGGGTTCGTTCGTGGTGCCTCCACTGGTCACGCACTGGCTGGCCGCGTATGGGTGGCGGGAGACGTATCTGGCGCTGGCGGCCTTACCGCTGCTGATTGGAGCTCCACTGACGCTGGCGTTTGCGCGGACTTCGCCCGCGGGCCGGAAACAGGAGGCGAGGGGGAAGCGCGGCACGGACGCCGGCTCGATTGCCGGGGTGAGTTGGATGCAGGCGCTGGGTTCGCGGCCCTTCTGGCTGCTGGCGCTGGGAGTCTGCGGATTGTCGCTGAGCGAGAACGGCGCGCTCGCGCATCTCGCGCCGATGCTCAGCGGGCATGGGCTCCGGGCGCAGCAGGTTGCGATCACCGCGTCTCTGCTGGGCGTGGCGAGCCTGGCCGGGCGATTTGCGCTGGGATGGCTGCTCGATTACGTGAAAGGATCGGCGA
>JBARMS010000172.1:0-2156 GCA_049802575.1 Acidobacteriaceae bacterium
TTCGCCTATCTGCTGGGGGAGTCCATTCACGCCTCGGGTGTTCTGGCAACCGTCGTATGCGGCCTCTTTCTGGGACGCATTACATCGGAAACCTTTTCGACGCGCGCCCGCCTCGACTCCCGGGTGATCTGGAACACGATCGACTTTGTCCTCAACGGGCTGGTCTTCATCGTTATCGGCCTGCAGCTGCCGACCGTCCTGAACGGCATGCGCAGCCGCCACGGGGATCTCAACTGGCCGCACATGATCGCCGGGGCGGCTTTCGTTTCGGGAGTGGTGATTGCGGTTCGCATGCTCCTGGTTTTCCCGGGCGGACGCCTGGCGTGGTTCATCCGGCGGAGGCTGCTGGGGCAGCAGATTCCAAGGCCGCGCAATGGCGAACTGGCAGTCGTCGGCTGGAGCGGCATGCGCGGCGTGCTGACCCTGGCCGCGGCTCTGTCCCTGCCTGAATTCGTAAGCAGCGGCGACCTTTTCCCTCAGCGGGGCAGGATCATCTTCTACGCCTTCGCCGTCATCCTGGTGACCCTGGTCGGGCAGGGGCTCTCGCTTCCCGCGCTGATTCGCAAGCTGGGCGTAGTGGAGTCACCCGACGCTCTGGACCAGGAACGCCAGGCGCGCGCGGTGCTGGTGAAAGCGGCTCTGAAGGCGCTGCGCGACACTCCTCCCGCCGACGACGACGGCGACTCCGGCCCGACCGAATTGCTGACCCGCTACTACCGCCGCCGGCTGGAATCCCTGAAGCCGCGCGATGGTGAACCGGCTCTGCTGCAGGAGCGCAGATATCAGGATCTTGCGGCAAGACTTCGACGTGTGGAACGGGAGCAGATTCTGCGGCTGCGGCAGGAAGGCACATTCCGCGAAAGCACCCTCCGCGACCTGGAACGCGAGCTGGACCTGCTCGACCTGCGCTGGGAAAGGACTTGATCCTACCGCATCGCCGCTTGCGTCAGCGAGATTCCGGCTGCGTCGATGGCCGACTTGACCATGGCGTCGAACCCCATGCAGGAGTTCATCATGAGGTGGTAGAGCCGGCGGTCGGCCCAATCGGCGTCGTAGTAACGGCGGACGTAAGCGGCGCGACGACGGTCGGTGGCGGCGAGCTCCTGCTCGGCTTCCCGGGCGTGCTCGGGAAAGTTCTCTTCGAACCAGCGCACCTTGCGCCACAGCGAGGCGAAGACGAAGATGTGGAAGGCGCCGGGCGCGCGGGCCAGGGCCGCGGCGGCTCCGCGACCGACGATGACCACATTGCCTGCTGTGGCCACCTCTTCCAGATACTCGCGAACGAACTTCACCATGCTCTCGCTGTCGAAGACCTGGTTATCGGGCAGCGCCGGCAGGCGTTCCACGGAGCCGTGCCAGAAGGCTTTGCCGAAGCGGTAATACCAGGGGTCGAGCCGCTCGTCGCAACGCTGGGCGAGCTTCTTGGTTACGCCGGCCTTCTGCGCGACCTCGTCGATCAGGCACTGATCGATCAGCTTCCATCCCAGATGGTCGGCCAGATGGTGTGCGAACTCCGCACCCCGGCTTCCGTACTCGCGCTCGACGGTGATGACCCTGATCATGGCAAAAATCCCCTCGCACACAAATGCGTGCCGAATGCTAGCACTGTTTGACTCCGCACCGCAAACGTTCGGCGGAGGATCTCCCTCCCCCTGCCCGCGATTCTCGCAGATCATTGCTTCGATTGAGTTTTCATCAGCCGGGATGGCTGTACTTCATTGATTCCAATATGTTTTCCCGAAAGCCTCATGACTGCAATGACTTAGCCCTGCCTCATTGATTCCAGGCGACTTCCGATACCACGATTGAGTTCGCCGGGCGTGGCCCAGATGCATCTTTCTGTTCCCAAGTGCACGAAGGGTATCTACAGTCGTCTTCACCACCTCAATGCTGGAGACGCCTGCGAGTTAGAAGGATTTCTGGATGGGCTTCAGGAGATTGCGTTGCGGTATCGGGTGGAGAGCGATTTCGGTTTCGCTCTAGCGACTTCGACTCGGCGATTGCGCGGAGCTAACGTTTGAAATGCGAACGCCGTGCGCACTGTTTCCCCACTCCTAAATCGACAAAAAGAGAAACCTAAGCACGCTTAGGTTATGATGGCGTTGTGGGCTCGCTCAGGTTTGACGGCATCCTGTTCGTCGTGTATTCCAACGATC
>JBARMS010000173.1:0-3993 GCA_049802575.1 Acidobacteriaceae bacterium
GTGCCGCGAAGCGGCACGACGGTAGAAGCCCCGGCCTTCAGGCCGGGGAAATCACGCAGCAGCGAAGAAGGGGCTTCAGCCCCGGGCTCTGCTTTTGCATCGGCCTGCGGCCTCGCTCATGCCGCAAGCACAAGGCAAACTGCGATAATTGAATCCAGGTAAGCTCGATTCATCAGGGCAGAAGAGGCTGGTCTTTCCCGCGCGTTTCGCGCCGGGACGCAACCTCTGCGTCGCTCCGGACAGGAGCGGCAGCAGACCCACCAGTTTCAGGCCATAAAGGCGGCGTTTCTTGTTCAACAGGGTTTTTCTTTTGGGCGCACTGCTCGCGGCGGCAGCCGGATGCGTGGCGCAACAACCGGCCGGCCCGGCGCCGGCGGCCAAAGCGGTCGACACCACGCCCGCCGCGGCAGCATCGCTCAACCGCAAGATCGAAGTCATGATCCGCTCCGAGCTGAACGTTCCTCCGCAGTACGAAGTCGCCATCGGGTCGCGCCAGAAAAGCGACGTGGCCGGTTACGATACCCTCCCGGTTACGTTTTCTCTTCCCGGCCAGCCCGGCCATGCGCAGACCGTCGACTTCCTCCTGTCGTCCGACGGGAACACCCTCGCCCGCCTCTCAAAATGGAATATCGGTCCCGATCCGGGCGCGCTCCTGCCCACCGAAGGCCGTCCCATCCGCGGCAATCCGCAGGCGAAGATCACCATCGTCAACTTCGACGACCTCGAGTGCCCCTACTGCGCCCGCATGCATGCCGAGTTTTTCCCGCAGACGCTCGACCGCTACAAGGGCCTCGTCAAATTCGTCTACGTGGATTATCCGCTCATCGAAATCCATCCCTGGGCGATGCACGCCGCCGTCGACGCAAACTGTCTCGCCGACGAGAACGGCGCCGCCTACTGGAATTATGTCGACTACCTCCACGTCCACGGCCAGGATGTCAGCGGTCCTGACAATGATCCCGCCAAAGCCGCGGCCACGCTCGACAAGCTGGCCTCCCAGGAAGGCGACCGCGATCATATCGACGCAGCGAAGCTGAGCGCGTGCCTCGCCAAACAGGACGACAGCAAGGTCGAAGCCGAGATGAAAGCCGGCGACAAAGTCGGTGTCAATGCCACGCCGACGTTCTTCGTCAACGGCGAGCGCTGGGCCGGCCAGCTCGACGAGCAGGAATTGTGGGCGATGATCGACCGCGCCCTCGTCGCGCAGGGCATCACCCCTCCTCATCCGGATACGCCCGCACCGGCCACGGCTGCGTCGCCCGGCCACAGCGGGAATTAAATTTCTCCGCAGACCGGAGACCGCATTATTCTGAATCTGATGCGCCGTCCCCCCGATCTGCGGCGCAGCAGCAGGGAGAAGATTGTTTGCCATCTCGACCGGTTTTGCAGGGCGTTCCGTTTTCCCTTCGTAAATTTCATCTGGCAGGTCTGGCCGTGGCGCTGCTGGTGTGCGCGGGCTGCCAGCGCGCCCACGACGCCAACACCATGGCCACCGTGAATGGGAAACCGATCCTCCGCTCTGAAGTCGAGCAGGTCTACCAGAACAACCTCGGCGAATCGCAGCAGCAGCCCTCGGTTGTCCAGTCCGACATCATGCGCCTCAACATCCTCCGCCAGCTCATCGACGAGGAAATCGTCATGCAGCAGGCGGCCCGCCAGAACCTCACCGCTACCGACGAGGAAGTCTCCGATCGCCTCAATGAGCTGAAAGCTCCCTTCACCCAGGAAGAATTCAACAAGCGCCTGCAGTCGCAGCACCTCACTCTCGACGATCTCAAGCGCGAGATTCGCCGCAACCGCACCGAAGAGAAGCTCTTCAACAAAGAAATCACCTCGCGCATCAACATCACCGACGCCGATATCAGGTCCTACTACAACGACCACAAGGCCGAATTCAACCTGATTGAGCCGCAATATCACCTGGCGCAGATCGCGGTCACCTCCATCCCCATGCCGCCCCAGCAGGTCGGCAATCTGCAGAACAGCAAGGCGATGAACGACGCCGACGCGAAGCGAAAAATCGAAATCCTGCACAACAAGCTCGAAAGCGGCGACGACTTCGGCACCCTCGCCATGAATTTCTCTGAGCAGCCCAACACCTCCGGCAACGGCGGCGACATGGGCTTCGTCTCCGAGTCGCAGCTCAAGTCCGACCCCCAGGTCTACGCGGCCATCTCGAAGCTCAAGCCCGGCGAAATCACCGACATTCTCCCCGAGTTCGGCGGCGGCAACTCGAAGCAGCCCATCGGCTACGCCATCTACAAGCTCATCGACAGGGAAGCGGCCGGCCAGCGCGAGCTGAACGACCCCCGCGTGCAGCAGACCATCCGCCAGAACCTCCGCGACAGCCGCGAGCAGCTCCTCAAGAACGCCTATCTCGAAATGCTGCGCGACCAGGCCCGCGTCGAGAACTACTACGCCGAAGAAGTCTTCCGCAACGGCGCCCAGTAGGACTCAACCCACCCTCCTCCACCCCTGTCATCCCGAACGCGTTCCGCCCATGTCATCCCGAACGCGAAGCGGAGGGATCTGCGGTTGCTGTTGCATCAGCACCCAGCGAACCGCGTCCGCCTGGACGGCCAATCCCCTACTTCCCGAACCACCTAAGGTCTGCGCTCCGCATGCCAGATCGCATAACGACCGCCCACCTTCTTATGGAAGAACATTTCCGTTTCATCGAGAGTGATCGTCGGCGCTTCCACAAAGCCGCTGAGCGCCTCCAGCGTCCGCGGCTCAGCGAACGAATCGCTGGTGGCCGCGCGCATGGCGACCATGATGCGCACGCTCGGCTCCGGCGATCCCGCCGCGTCCACGCGCCGGCTCCCCCGCGTGAAAAACAATTCAAGGCCATCGGCCGCGATGCACGGAGCGTAATTGAGCCCGCCCGTATTCACGTGAATCAGCAGGATCGTACTTCTCTCATCGCGGTTGAAAGCCCCCTTCGCGCGCGTGGCCATCACCAGTTCCGATCGCTTCGGCGCCGGGGCGCCAGGGATGATCTGCGCCCGGGAAATATAGAGCGTATCGCCGTCCGGGCTGACGCCGGCGTCCATATTCACCAGCCCCAACCCTCCCGCCATGATGTCCCCCGGCACGCGATGGACATTGCGCACGCCCCCGCCATCAAAGTCGCCCGCGAACAGGGAAGCGCCCGTGCGGTCGTACTCGCGCAGCGAGGTGAAGTAAAAATGGCCGGCGCTGTCCATGCTGGGCACGGCATCGAGCGCAGGCGAATTGACGCCGGGCAGCGGGCCGAGGAAATGAAACGAAAGCCTGCCCGTGCGCCGGGCGTAGAAGATGTCGGTGTTGGTCCTGGCATCGTTCGAGTTGTTGAAAAACAGAAATCGTCCAGCGGGGGAAATAAACGGCTCCATGGCATCGCCTGCGTATCCGTCGATCACAACCGGTTGCGGATGGACATACAGGTCGCTCGGATCCTCCGCGGCGGAATCGATGGGAAGCTGCAGCTCGGCCGCCGGCGGAAGCGCCTTGAGCGCGGCCTGAGCCACATCGAGCGCACGCTGCGCCAGCGCGAATGCCTGCGCGGGATGCCCCGCATCCATGGTGGGGCCGACCTGCCTCAGGATGGCCGCGACGGGAGCGGGGTCCCCACCGCGCTCGACCAGCAGCATCATCTGCGTCAGCGCCTGCTCGGATTTACCGTAGGCGCGGAGCGCCCGGTGCCGCTGCCACTGCACCCAGCCCATCAGGCCCAGGAGGATTGCGGCAAGAACGAAGCCGAGAAGCAAAAGAGTGCGTCTCATCCCGTGCCATTGTTCCTCGCTGCACGCGTGTGCACAAGGGAAACGCGTCGACCGGCGCGGCTAAGTCTTCCCGAACCCCCGCCCCCCTCGACCCCTGTCATCCCGAACGCGAAGCGGAGGGATCTGCGGTTGCTGTTGCATCAGCACCGAGCGAGCGCCTCCGCCCGGACAACCAGTCCCCCCTCACTTCCCGAACCCCCGCCCCCCTCGACCCCTGTCATCCCGAACG
>JBARMS010000174.1:0-1989 GCA_049802575.1 Acidobacteriaceae bacterium
CACGCCGCCCGTTACCGGTAGATTTCCGGAATGATATTCTGCTCGTGAAACGGCGGACGCGTGTATTTCTTCTTGTCGATGGGCGGCAACTCGATCTTCTCCGGCGTCAGGTCGCGATAGGGAATCACCGACAGCAGGTGATGGATTACGTTGAGTCGCGCGCACTTCTTGCTTTCGGCGTTGACCACGTGCCACGGAACCTGGCGGGTATCCGTGACAGCGAACATTTCATCCTTGGCGCGCGAGTAGTCGGCCCAGTGGCGGCGCGACTCCAGATCCATCGGGCTCAGTTTCCAGCGGCGCGTGGGGTCGGCCATGCGGCTGCGGAAGCGCCGCTCCTGCTCGTCATCGCTCACCGAGAACCAGTATTTCAGAAGGATGACACCGGAGCGGACGAGCATCCGCTCGAACTCCGGGCACGTGTGCATGAACTCGTTGTACTCGGCTTCGGTGCAGAAGCCCATCACACGCTCGACGCCGGCCCGGTTATACCAGCTGCGGTCGAAAAGAACCATCTCGCCGGCCGCAGGCAGGTGCGCCACGTAGCGCTGGAAGTACCACTGCGTGCGTTCGCGCTCGGTGGGCGCGGTCAGAGCAACCACCCGGCAGATGCGCGGGTTCAGCGTCTCGGTGATGCGCTTGATGGCTCCGCCCTTGCCCGCGGCGTCCCGGCCTTCGAAGAGCACGACCACGCGAAGGCCTTCATGACGGATCCACTCCTGCAGCTTGGCCAACTCAATTTGGAGCCGCCGCAGCTCGCCGTCGTAATCGAACTTGCGCGAGGCGCGCGGCTCGGCGGTCGCGCGTAGGGGGAAATGGCTGCCGTTGTGGGCTGTGGATTTGCCGGCCATGGCAGCACCTCAGACAGGGATCTCTGCGGCCAAGGCTACTCCGCTGCGGAGCAATTGCATCCGTGGGTTGTCGTCACTTTGGTGACCTGAACACCGAAGCGGGAATGCCGGGCGGGCGGTGTTCCGTAATTGGCATCCTGGGCAGGCCGGGGGCCGCGGCCACAGGGATCAGGGCCGCTCTTTACGGCGAAGCATTCTTCCGGCACGCATTACAGCACAAACGGCACCAGCGCAGCGACCCGTTGCGCGTAATCGTCGTAGCTGGCGCCAAACTGGCCCCGCATCCACTGCTCTTCCATGCGCAGCTTGTACCAGAGAGCCCCCGACACCAGGACGAAAGCGATCGCCGCGCGCACCTGCCCACTGGCAATGGCCGATCCGAGGAAGCCCGTCAGGATGCCGGTGTAGATGGGGTGGCGCACCAGCGCGTACGGCCCGCTGACGATGAGCTGGTGGTCCTGCTTGATCGTGACCGACCGGCTCCAGTTCGCCCCCAGATGCTGCCGCGCCCACACCGCAAACGCCAGTCCGGCCACCGTCACCGCCGCGCCCACCCAGAACGTCGCGAGCCCCTGAGGGAGAATAGGCAGGTAGAGCCAGCGCAGCGGGATCCTGCCCATCATCAGCAGCGCGATAGCGATGAGGAAAACCAGGGAACGGGCGATGCGCGAGGCCGCCGGTTCCAGCCGCTGCGTGGCTTTTGTGCCCTGTGACCGGATCTGCCAGTAAAGCAGGAAGGCGATCCAGACGGCAGGAAAGAAATACTCGTAGAAGTCGATCATGGGTGATCTCGCTGATTGTCAGGACAGATTACGCTGTCCGCGGCCCCGCGGTTCCGTGGCCCTCCAGACGCCTCCAGGAACCGAGCGGCACTCCGCCCCCGGGAATCTGCTCCAGCAGCGCCGCGTGTTCCTGGGCGCGCGAGGCGCGCAGCCGCGTTCGCACCTGGTCGAGCGCTGCGTCGGGATAGCCAGGATGGCAGACCAGCTCCCAAACCTCGTCGCTCGGCGGGACCGCCGCGAGCAGGCGGCGCAACACCGCAGCCGGATCGGCGGTTCCCGTTGCAAGCACGCCGATGGTTCCGCTGGTGGTCGCGATCCCGGCCTCGCGAACCAGACGCAGGAACGCGGGCCGGTAC
>JBARMS010000175.1:0-3250 GCA_049802575.1 Acidobacteriaceae bacterium
GCGCGGCCATGGGCTCAACACTCTTGCGCTCCAGGGGCAGCAGCAGCCCCTTCGTGTAGTTTTCCATCGGGATAATGCGATCGGCGTGTCCGCAGCAGCGCGTCAACTGCTCCAGATAATCTTCAAATCGCTGCGACCGATCGAACGAGTTCGGCTGCCGGTGCTTCATGCGCCCAGGTTAGCCACATCGGCACCCCAGGAACCAGGAAAATCGATCAAAGGGAATCTACTCTTATAACACAGTAGTACTAGCGATGGTACGCGATGCCGATGAGCGGCACCACATTGCTCTGCAGTCCGACGGAGTTCACGTTTTTCAACAGATTGAAATAGATCAGGTAATGCGGAATCGGCGACCACTTTACACCGAAGCTGAAGTTTTCGGTGGTATAGGTATGCTGCGGAGTCTCAACCGTCGCGAGCGATCCAGGAATATTAGTCACTGTGCTGGTCGAAGATGGCTTTGGGGTCAGATCGAGTTGCGTGAGTGCCAGCGTGGATCCATTCACAAATTGGCTGCCAAGTAGATCGACATCCGCTGTGAGTGTCCGCGCCAGCCGGAAATCGGACCCGATATCGTACTGCAATCCGTTGGGCAGCCGGACCTTGGGGTAGTTGAGGTATGTGAGTCCCCGCGATATACCATTCCACTGATAACCAGCTTTCAGGTGTGGTGCTATTTTGTATCGGTACTCCATCAGACCGTAGATCTGCCCCCCTGCCGCACCGGAACCGAGGTAGTTGCCAGCATCTCCGGTAGGCGCGCGCAGCATCCCTCCAGCCGCCGCTGCAAACCGCTCGCCCTCCTGACCCGCGATGATCTGTTTAACATTGACCGTGATGTCTCCGACACCGCTGGCGGTACCAGCCGTCGACAGGGAGGTCACGAGGGGAGGCACCGAGGAGTACTGGTTCTTCGCCGAGTCATAGACAAACGCCTTGATATCGGACGAAGCTACGCTGACCGAGACCGAGTTAATGGGCACGATGATGGAAACATCAGTCCGATTCGTTGCGCCGAAGGTCAGCAGACCAACCCATTGATCCAGCGAAAATGAGGCATTGTTTGATAAGCCCCCGTAGATTGTTTGCGTATCGTTCGGATTGAACGGTGACGGCTGCTGGTAGGAAAACGCTACCGGAAGGGTTCCGAGCTTCACAGGGCCGATCGCGTTGAAACGAAAATGCTGATAACTCCCACCCACGAAGATCCGCATCTTGCCAACCGTGTCAGGGCGGTCTGTCAGAATGGGACCGAGGTTGTCGAAGGGGACGCCTATTTCGCTCCCGGCCTGGGGCCGCAGAGTGACGACGCCAACGCTGGCGCTGGGAACAGGCAGCTGCGTCAACTGTGCAGCAAATGCCTCGTTAATCGGAAAGGCGATTCTCGTCGCTGCGGCGGTCGCTCCGGGATTCGAAGTGGTGCCCTGACCCACCCCGACCGTAACGCTTGCCAATGACGAAGCGGACACCGGAAACTCGCAAATCAGTTCCGTCGACTTTGTGCAATCCACCTGCGCCGACAAGCGCGGCACACCTGCACAGGCAACCAGGGCCAAAAGCAGACCTGACTGCACAAGCGAGACCTCTCTTGGGCGCGTACCGCGCGCGCCACCAATGGGTTTGCCAGGGTTTGATGTCACGCCTTGCCTCCTGCCGCTATTCCGCGGTGATGTCCACAGGGATCACGCTGTAATACGGATTCCCACTGCTATCGTTCGCAACAGCTTCGATGTAATAAGCACCCGGCGGTATCGGTGTCTTGACTGAGATATTCGGTCCCGTAAAGTTGCCGCCGCAACCATTCAGCGAAGCCATGCCCACGATGACCAGGAACATGCCCAGGAAGCGGAAGAAGTTCCGCCGCGGCGACTTCTTTGTCCCGAGCCACACGATCATCGCGAAGAATGGTGTTGCGAGGGCCGCGGCATACATTCTGATCGACGGATGAGCCACGGCCGCGCTCGCTGTTGGCTGGAACGAAATGGAGATCGGAGCGTCGGTCGCTGCGCCCGTGACGGTTATCGAAGATGGTGTCGTGCAGGCTGCAGTAAACGTCGTTACGGGCACGCCGTCGGCCGTGAAAACTGAACAGGTGATTTTTGAACCGAGCGAGGTCCCCGTCGCAGCGCTGGCCGTGTTGAATATGGCCTGAGTCGTTCCCGAGGCGCCGGAGGCAAGGTTCAGCGGCCCGCTAACCGACAAGATATAAGTGTTAATCGCGAAGGAGGTGGTGTTTCCGCTGAGCGCGGACACGCTCTTGTCGGAGACCGCAATCGTGATCAGATATTGGCCCACGGTCGCCGACGGAAGCGCGACGATTTGAAAAGTCAGCGGAGTTGACGAGGCATAGGCAGGGGCGGTGAGCTGCGAGGTCGAAGGTAAGCACAGAGGAAGTACCGTGGGCGATGCAGGCGTAGCCTGAGGGACATTCACGGCATTGACGGTGCACGCGACGTTAAGCGGATCTGTAAAGCCATTGGTCCCGCTGAGCGTGAGAGCGATCGTCGCGGGGTTTAGTGGGTCGGCCACCTGTGCATCTCCGCTGACGTTCGCGAACCCCTGCCCCAGATCGATGCTGCAATTCGGATTAGTCGGCCCGATTACGGAAGTGCACGGCTTCGTAACGATGACCGCAGTCGTTCCCGGCGTCACCGTCAGGCTTTCGCTAAAATCCTGAACCGTTTCGGCAATTGGGGAGGAAGTGCTGCTCGCCTTAAAATTCGGGTCTCCGCTGTAGGTCGCGCTGACACTGACTGGTCCCTGGGTCGGCGCAATACTGTGTTGGAAGATAACCGTGCACGTCGCGGTCACTACCCCCTTCGTGATGCTCACAGGCTGACTGGTGCAGGGGAGCGTACCTGGAGCAGGCGTCGTTCCCTCCTGAACCACGTTGGTTGCAGGACTAAAGGTGAACTGCACCGTATTCGTCGGGCCGGTAGGGGCCGTTGCGCCGGGGGAAACCGCGGTGAGCGTTGCGGTGAACGTCATCGGCTGCGAGGCCATCACAGTCGCTGCATCCGGCGTCAGACTGAGGCTCGTTCCGGACTGCAGAACGCTGGTGATGAAGTACGGAGATGAAGTCTGCGCCGGGAAGTTCGTATCTCCTGCATAAGTGGTAAAGACCGAATACAACTTTACATTCGAGCCATTGTTGGCCGTCTGCGTCGCGCTCAGAAAGGTCACGCCACAAGCCGCAGCGCTGACATATACCGGAGTACTTGCGGTCCCCACGTTCGCTTTACTGAGG
>JBARMS010000176.1:0-23072 GCA_049802575.1 Acidobacteriaceae bacterium
GCCGTACCCGCAACGCGCGCCGCCGCGCCGGCCGCAGCTTCTCGCGATCCCGATCCGCCTGTCTGGCCCGCCTGTGCCGTTTTCTCGCGGATTGTCTTCGCGGCCACGCGCGCGCCGACGCCGAGCATGCGTCCCATTCGGCCCATGCGCTCCGGATCCATGCCCAAAGTCTATCCCGAACGCAGCCGCCGTCCTCCGCAGTTTTGCGGATCAGGGTCTCAGGCATTCTGCATCGCGCCCGGTGTCCATTTCTCACCCATCTTTCCCACGCCTTTGACCCTCGCGTCGCATTGCCCGCTCGGAACATCAGAAGATAAGGTAGAGAGTTCGGGGATGGCGCCCCTTGCCCACGCCCCGGGGAATTGAGGTCGTCTCTTGAATCAGAAACTCCGCAAGCTGGTCCAGCAACTGGGCGAGGCCATTCACGAGAGCGTCTCCGAGTCTTCCCAGATTGCCGGGGTGGTCGCCGACATCCGCAAGCATGGCTTTGAAGTGCTCCTCATGCTGGAAGCCACGATCGGCCTCAACGAGGTGGAACAGCAGCCCGCGGCTGCGCTCGAATCGGGCGCGGCTTCCGACGGCGTTACGCAGGAGCAGCAGGGAGCCTTCACCCCGCAGGATCTGCACTTCCTGAAATCGCTGCGCATCTCCGTGAGCGGAGAGAACGAATCGCGTGCAGGCGACAATGCCGAACCGGAAGACGCCTAACCCGCGGAGACGCACATTCTCGCCGAGTTGTGATATATCTGGCCTTCGCCGTGATGCACGAGCGGAGACGGCCATAAACCTGTTGTCATTCACCCTCCAGCGATAAAGCAGCGTACGTGATCCGCGCGGGAGCGGGCTTCCTGCAACGGACCAGAACCAGGAAATGTCGGATGAGAGCAGTTCGAATGCCGGGCACAAACCGCGAGGGACGGTCATGCCGATGAAGGATACGCTGGGTGTACTGCTTGCAGGAGGCGCAGGCGAGCGCCTTTTTCCGCTCACCCGCGATCGCGCCAAACCGGCGGTGCCGTTCGGCGGGCAGTACCGCATCATCGACATCACGCTTTCCAACTGCATCAACTCCGATCTCCGCCGCGTTTACATCCTCACCCAGTACAAAGCGCTCTCGCTCAATCGCCACATCCGCGAGGGATGGACCAGCGTCGTTGCCCAGGAGCTCGGCGAGTTCATCGAGATTCTGCCGCCCATGCAGCGGGTCAGCGCCAACTGGTACATGGGGACGGCCGATGCGGTGTACCAGAACATCTACTCCATCGGGTCCGAGCAGCCCAAGCACGTCCTCATCCTCTCCGGCGACCACATCTACAAAATGAACTACGGCAAGATGCTCCGCCAGCATCTTGATTCCGGCGCGGACGTCACGCTCGCCACGCTGCCCATCGAGCCGCACGAGGTCCCGCGCTTCGGAGTCGTCGAAGTGGCCCACAACGGCGAGGTCATTGGCTTCCTCGAGAAACCGAAGCAGACCGATCTGCGCTCGCCCTTCAATCCCAACATGGTCGACGCCTCCATGGGCGTGTACCTCTTCAACACCGATGTATTGCTGCCGGCGCTCATCAAGGACGCCGAGGATCCCGAATCGCAGCACGATTTCGGGCACAACATCCTGCCCAGCATCCTCGGCAAGTACAAGATGTTCGCGTACAACTTTGTCGACGAGAACCGCAAGGAAGCCCTCTACTGGCGCGACGTGGGCACGCTCGAGGCCTATTACGACGCCAACATGGACGTGGCTTCGGTCTCTCCAATCTTCAACCTCTACGACGGCGGCTGGCCCATCCGCACGCGGGTCCGCCAGTACCCACCGGCCAAGTTCGTCTTCGGCGAGCCCGGCCGCACCGGCATGGCCATCAACTCCATCGTGTCGCAGGGCTGCATCATTTCGGGCGCCGTGGTGCGCAACTCCGTCCTGTCGCAGGACGTGCGCGTCAACTCCTACTCCGAAGTCGACTCCAGCATCGTGTTTACGCATGTGAACATCGGCCGCCACTGCCGCATCCGGCGCGCCATTATCGACCGCGACGTGCACCTGCCCGAAGGCACGGTGATCGGCTACGACGCCAGCGAAGACCGCAAGAACTACTTCGTCACGCCCAGCGGACTCACCGTCGTCACTCGCGACTACTCGCTGTATGAAAACCCCGTCGCTCCGGATTTTTTGCAGGAGCGGCGAGAGTAGCGTATCGGCGCCAATGGACTGCGGGGCCGGATGACCTCGAAAACCGAACCGGCGGACCCTGCATCAAAATTGGTTGTTCTTCTCGGTACGCGTCGATGAAGGCCCATCCAATCCTGCCGCATCCGGCAGTCCCGATTCGCGGAATCCTGCGTGGCCCCGGCCGCGAAGCGCCCTGCGAACTGCTTCTCGAGTGGAAGCCGGTATCCGCCGCCGAAGTGCTTGCCGGCACGCGGCGAACACGGCTCGAATGGACGATCCTGCGTGCCCCCCTCAATTTGCCGGACGGCGAGTACACGGTCACCAGCGGCGACGGGCGCCATTTTCGCGCGACGCGCCGGGACGGATTTTGGATCCACGGGAACGCCGCAATCGCCACCTCCTGGCCCGGATTCGCCGCGTCCTTCCGGCGCGTTGCTGCGAAGATCCTGCAATTCGACAACCGCTACGGCATCTCCCTGCTGCTGCTGGGAGCCCTGATCACTTACGTGCTGCCGACTGCACTCGAGCTCATGGCCGCCCGCGATGCGCACCTCGGCATCGCTGTCCTTCTCTTCGGCGACCTAATCGGATGCGTCTGCCTGACCACATTCCTCAGGATGCCGGTCGCCGGGGTCGCGCTCTATCTCCTGCTGACCGTCATAGAAGGATGGCTCTATCTCAGGGGCGTGCTGACGATGAGCCATCTCGCCTGGCTCACCGACCTGGTGCCGATGATCGTCGTGGCCATCAAGATTGTCCGCCTGCGTTCGGCTGCCCACCCACCCAGCTCCGAACGATTGCCCTCCTGAGCGGAATCCCGCAAGCGGTCCGGGGCTTCGGCGGCCGTTTTGTGGCAGACCGTTTTTTACCGGACGGTTTTCAACTGGCGGGTTTTCGCTGACAGGCTCTTCGCTGACTGGTGTTGAGCTGAGAGGTTCTTCGCTGACAGGTTTTTCGCTGACAGGCTTTTCGCTGACAGGTTTTTCGCTGACAGGTTTTTCGCTGACAGGTTTTTCGCTGACAGGTTTTTCGCTGACAGGTTTTTCGCTGACAGGCTCTTCGCTGACCGGTGTTGAGCTGAGAGGTTCTTAGCTGGCCGGTTTTTAGCTGACCCCTGCAACCTGCACCCTGTAACCTGTAGTGGATGGGCGCCGGCTTCGCATCCACCGACCGCTTTCTCGCCGAGCTGCAAGAGAACCGCCTGCGCCCCGGCTATGTCTTCATCGGCGACGAGATATTCCTCTTCGAGCGCTGCCGCAAGGCCGTCCTCGCCGCGCTCGTGCCGCCCGATCTGAGAGACTTCTGCCTCTCTGAGATCGATCTCGCCGAAACCAGCATCTTCGAAGCGCTCGACCGCGCGCAGACGCCGTCGCTCATGGCGCCCTTTCAGGTCCTCTTCATCCGCAACCTGAAAACCCTCTACACGCGCGGCGCCAAGAAAGAGGAATTCGCCGCGCTCGCCGCGTATTTTCGCTCGCCCAATCCGCAGGCGCTGCTGCTCTTCGTCGCCGACCACATCCGCATTCCCTCCGACTCGCGCCGCATGGACATGCAGGACAAGGACCGCTATGAGCGCATCCGCGAGACCCTCGGCGACGTGTGCGGCCTCGTCGAACTGGCTCGCGTCGACGAAGCCGATGCTCTGAAGTGGATCGCCGCCGAAAACAAACGCCGCGAGGTCGCGATCGATCAGGACGCCGCCCGCGAGCTGGCCGACGCGCTCGGCGCGGACATGATGTGCATCGCCCAGGAGCTGGAGAAGCTCGTCCTCTTCGTGGGCGAGAAGCGGCGCATTACCCTGGGCGACGTCGAGACCATGGTGCTCGCCGCCAAGCAGCGCTCGCTCTACGAGCTCACCGACGCTATCTCCCTGCGCGACCGCGCGCGCGCCCTCGCGCTGCTCCACGGCCTGCTCAACGCGAGCGACGGCGGCGAAGATTCCGCCATCGGGCACCTCTACATGCTCGCCCGCACCTTCCGCCAGATGCTGGTCATCCTCGAGAAAAACGTGCGTGACTCGCGCGCCATCTGGCAGGCGCTCTGGCAGGGCTTCCGCATGCCGCCTTTCGCTGCCGAAGACGTGATCCGCCAAGCCCGCCGCTACAAATCGCGCCGCGAACTGATGCGCGCCCTGCGCCTCATCGCCCGCGCCGATTTGGAGCTCCGCTCCCAGCCCCCGGATAAGCGCCTCGTGCTCGAACGATTAGTGCTCGATCTGGCCGCCGAACCGAAGGCCACAGCGCTGGCAGGATTGTCGCCGCAATACGCCATTGAATGGTGAGCTGCACCCGTCCCGCCTCTGCTATCGTCATCCACATCCAGCGAACGCGGGCATCCCCACCCCAGCCGCCGTCGCTGCGGAGCCCCTCATGAGCGTCTTTCTGCAGGACCTTCGCTACGCCTGCCGCATGCTCGCGAAGTCGCCGGGCTTTGCCGCCATCGCCATTTTGACCCTGGCGCTCGGCATCGCCGCCGATACCACGTTGTTCACCGTCGTCAACGGCGTGCTGCTCAATCCGCTCGCGTATCCGCACTCGGGCGAGCTGGTGTCGATCAACGCCAATGAATCGGTGCCGCAGGTTCCTGTCAGCTATCTGAACTTTCTCGACTGGCAGCGCCAGACGCGCACCCTCTCCTCCATGGCCATGTATCGCCATGAGGATTACAATCTCACCGGCCAGCAGGGCCCCGCGCAGCGCGTCAACGGCTTCATGGTTTCCGCCCCGTTCTTCACCACCCTCGGGGTGCACCCAGCCTTCGGGCGCGACCTCAACGCCGATGACGACCACCTCGGCGCCGCTCCCATCGCCCTGCTCAGCGATGGCTTCTGGCACCGCCGCTTCGGCGGATCGCTCTCCATCCTCGGCAAGCCGATCACGCTCAACGGCGCCGACTATACCGTCGTCGGCATCCTGCCGCCCGGCTTTCTGTTCTACGGCGTTGACCGCGATGTCTATGTCCCCATCGGCCAGTGGACCGATCCGTCGTTTCGCGATCGCCGCATCGATGAGAGCGCGCACGTGGTGGCGCGCCTCGCCCCCGGCGTCACGCTCGGCGAGGCCCAGGCCGATATGGAGCGGGTCGCCAAAAACCTGGCCGCGGCTTATCCCGAAGTGGACAAGGGCTTCGGCGTGGGCATCAGCCTCATGACCATGAAGCAGGACATTGTCGGCAACGTGCAGCCGCTGCTGCTCGTCCTGCTCGCCGCCGTCGGATTTCTTCTTCTGCTCGCCTGCGCCAACGTCGCCAGCCTCCTGCTGGCCCGCTCCATGGCCCGCGCGGCGGAGTTCGCCGTCCGGTCTGCGCTTGGCGCCGGCCGTGGCCGCCTCATCCGCCAGTTGCTCACCGAAAGCCTTCTGCTCGCCGGCCTCGGCGGCTTGCTGGGACTCGGCGCCTCCTTCCTCGCCACCAAAGCCATCGCTGCCGCGTTGCCTCACGAGCTCCCGCGCGCCTCCGACGTCACCATCGACACGCGGGTTTTGCTCTTCACTCTGGCTGTCTCCTTCCTCGCCGGCATCGTCTTCGGACTCGCGCCTGCCCTGCGCGCTTCGCGCACCAATCTGCAGGACGTCCTGCGCACCGCCGGCCGTGGCTCCAGCGGCGCGCGTCATCGCCTGCAGGGATTATTCGTCGCCGTCGAAGTCGCGATGGCCCTCGTCCTGCTGGTCGGCGCCGGGCTCATGCTCCGCTCCCTCGCGGCTCTGTGGCGCGTGGACCTCGGCTACCGCCCCGATCACGCCATCACCTTCTCCGTCTCCCTGCCCTCGAATGCGAAAACCACCGCGGTCGAAACCCGCGCCCGGCTCCGCCGCTTCGACGCCGCCTTGCGCGCGGTGCCTGGTGTCGAGGCGGTCTCCGTCACGCTCGGCTCCCGGCCTATGATCCACGAATCGTCCCTGCCGTTCTGGATCGAAGGCCGTCCCAAACCCGCCACCGATAACGACATGCCGCAGTCGCTCTTTTATCTCGTCGAATCCGGCTTCCAGCGCGCCATGGGCATGACCCTGCTGCGCGGCCGCTGGATATCCGACCAGGACAACGAGAACACGCCCGTCGTCGTCGTGATCGATGACGCTTTCGCCCGCGCTTACTTTCCGCACGAGGACCCCATCGGGCAGCACGTCCACCTCGTCCAGTTCGACACGGAAGCTGAAATCGTGGGCGTTGTGGCCCACGTTCGCCAGTGGGGACCGGGCGGCGATCCCCACGCCGCCATCGAGGCGCAGTTTTTCTATCCTTATATGCAGACGCCGGCAAAACTCATGCCTCTGCTGGCCGACGTCACCGCGGTGGTCCTCCGGACCGAAGGCGATCCCAGCGCGATCATGGGCCCTGTCCGCCGCGCTGTCGCCGAAGTCAATCCCGATTACGTCATCTACGCCATCTCCACCATGAACGGAGTCGTCGCGGACACGCTCGCTGCCCGTCGCACCTCCATGATCCTGCTCGCCATCTTTGCCGGGCTGGCGCTGATTCTTGCCTGCATCGGCATCTACGGCGTCATCGCTTACCTGGTCTCGCAGCGCACCCACGAAATCGGCATCCGCCTGGCCCTCGGCGCCGAACGCGGCCAGGTGCTGCTGCTCATCCTCGGTCAGGGCTTTCGCATGGCAATCGCGGGCGTGGCCATCGGTATCCTGCTGGCCTTTTCGCTCACCCGCCTCATGAGCAGCCAGCTCTTCGGCGTTTCCGGCCACGATCCGCTCACTTTCGCCGCCGTTGCGCTGGTGCTCCTCTTCGTCGCGCTGCTCGCCTGCTGGCTGCCGGCTCGCCGCGCCACGCGAGTCGATCCCGTGGTTGCGCTTCGCTCCCAATAGGCCGAAGTTGTTCTCCAGTCTCGGGCAGAGCATCTACCCCGTGAACCCTGTCCCCTATACCCTAGAGACATGCACCTCCAGCTACCACCCGGCCCCTTCTCGGCCTACCTCTTTGACTGCGACGGTACCATCGTCAACTCCATGCCTCTCCACCATGTCGCCTGGCAAAAGGCGCTCGCGCCGTATGGCGCTGAGTACCCCGAAGAGTTGTTCTGGGCGCAGGGCGGCCTGCCCACGCGCCAAATCGTCGCCAACCTCAATCGAAGATATGGCCTCGACATGCCCATCGAAGAAACCGCGCACGCCAAAGAGCTGCTCTACTTCGAGCTGCTGCCGCAGCTCACCGCCGTGCCCGAAGTCCTCGCGCAAATCGAGGCTGACCACGGCCGCATTCCCTTCGCGGTGGTCTCCGGCAGCATCCGCGAGTCGGTGGTCAAGTCGCTCGAAATCCTCGGCCTGCTGGAGAAATTCGACGTCCTCGTCTGCGCCGGCGACTACATGCACGGCAAGCCCGCTCCCGATCCGTTCCTCATGGCGGCGCAGAAGCTCAACGTGCCGCCGGAGCAATGCCTGGTCTTCGAGGACACCGATCTCGGCATCCAGTCCGCCACCGCCGCCGGCATGCAGTCGGTCCGCATCCTGCAGCCTTGGGAACGCAAGCACGCCGAAGCCGCTGTGAAAGCCTGATGCCTCGAAACCTGTACGGAGCCATTCAGTGAGTCTCACGCGCCGCAGGCTGCTCGCCGGTTCCGGGGCTCTGGCAGGCTCGGCCGCCGTGGATCGCCTCTCGGCCTTCGACGGGCTGGCCGAAGACTCGCGCACGCATCTCGCGGCCGATCCACGCCGTCCCCAATACCATTTGCTGCCGCCCGCCGGTTGGATCAACGATCCCAACGGCCCCATCTTCTGGCGCGGTGCGTACCACATGTTCTACCAGTACACGGCGGACGCAGCCGGCGCCGGCCCCAAACTCTGGGGCCATGCCATCAGCCCGGACATGTTGCACTGGCACCATTTTCCCATCGCGCTCGCGCCCACGCCTGGCGCGCCCGACGCCGGCGGATGCTGGACCGGCTCCGCCCTGGCGGATGGCGATCGCGTGGCCTTCCTCTACACCGGCGTCGTTCCCGCACCGGAAAACAAGGCGACCATCCGCGACGGGGCGCACAGCTTGCGCGAATCGGTGTGCCTGGCATTTGCCTCCGGCTCTGACCTCACCCACTGGACGAAGGAACCCGCGGCCGTCATCGCTGCGCCGCCGCCGGGTCTCGACGTCACCGGCTTTCGTGACCCCTGCCCATGGCGCGAGGGCGATGTCTGGTATCTCGCGATGGGTTCGGGCCTGCGCGGCCAGGGCGGCGCCGTCCTGCTCTACCGGTCTTCCGATCTGCGCCACTGGGAGTATCTGCATCCGTTGGCGCAAGGCGCCGGCCTGCATGGAGACGCGGCCGATCCCGTGGCCGCGGGAGACATGTGGGAGTGCCCCGACTTTTTTCCCCTCGGCGACAAGCATGTTCTCATCCATTCGGCGGGGGGTAAGGCGTGGTGGCAGTCCGGCGTCTTCGATCGCGCGTCGCTCACGTTTCACGCGGAGCGAGGGGGAGTTCTGGACGGCGGATCGTTTTACGCGCCGAAGACGCAGCTCGACGCGCACGGCAACCGCGTGCTGTGGGGATGGATTACCGAAGCGCGACCCGAGGCGGAATATCGCGCCGCCGGGTGGGCGGGCATGATGTCCCTCCCGCGCCTTCTCACCCTCGATGCGGACCACAATCTCTGCATCGCAGTGGCGCTAGAGGTCGAGACGCTGCGCCGGGAGCAGCAACATCATCACCACACGAGCCTCAACCCAGGGGGCTCTTCCGACAGGAAGGCGCCGATGATCGTCCCTAGCGCCTGCGGCGAAGTCGCGTGCTCCTTTCGCCGCGATGCCGGCCCATTGGATCTTTCCCTGATCTCATCGGACAAAACCCTGCTCAGGTGCCGGTTCGACCCGGCCCATCCCTCGGAAATCCTGATGGACGACCAGCTGGTTCCCCTCGGCCCGGGCACCGCGCAGGCAGAACTCCGCCTCTACATCGACAGCTCGGTCATCGAGTGCTTCGCGAACGGCTACGGAGCTTTCACAAAGCGCTTCTACGATCAGGGCCCCACCGCTCCGAACATTGGCATCCAGATGCGGAATGGCTGGCAGACGCTCTCCATCTGCCAGATGGCGCCCATCTCCCGCGACCGCCTCACCCCTGACCTCGAATCCCGCGGCCCTACACGGTCTCGAGATACTGCACCGCTTCCAGATACCGGACCTTGTTCCGGAGCCGGCCCATCAGGCTGCTCAGCTTCGTCGTGTCCTGGTCCGACATCTCCAGAGCGGCGCTCCACTGTTCCAGCTCGGCACACGCCCGGTTCGCACGCTGGATGGCCCTCGTCAGGGCGTCATCCTCTTTTCGGCTGCTCGTCACATCGGCCAGAATGATTTCGAAGTTAGCTTTCGACAGCAGATCTCCAACCGCGGTGTTCTCTAGTTGCATAGGCCCTCCGGGGCAATCCCCCATACAGGTCATTATCGACAGAAATGCATCGAAGGTCACCTAAAAATTTGTTACGCGTGCGTGTGGAAAATAAGTTACTAACGTTATTGATTTTTCAGTAACCTCAGTCATGCATTTCCCTGATTCTGCGCCCTTTATTTGATCTACAGCACATTTTCCGGCGTCGGCATCTACCTGAGTGGTAGTCCTGAAGTTCGCCTGAGGGGGCGGAACATAAGGAGGAAATCAAAAAATGCGATTGATCACAAACTTTGCAGGCGCACTGGCGATTGCAGGAATGGCTTCCCTGGCGCATGCCTCGGGCCCATCCTCTGCCGCCACGCCGTTGAACACCCACGCAATGTTATCCGCCGTCCAGCAGGATCAAACGGCTCCGCCGAAGCCGGACGAGAGGCAGGACCAGAAGCAGGACAAGGACGCGAAAGCTCCGAAACAGCCGGCGGCTCGTCAGCAGCAGACCGACAAAGATCAGCAAAGGCAGTCGACGCAGGCGCGTCAGGACCAGCGGCAGGATGCGCGTCAGGACCAGCGGCAGCAGGGCGGCAACCACGGCCGCATCTCGGACCGCGACTACCAGACTCACTTCAGCCGCGCTCACTCGTTCACGGTTAGGACTGTCGTGACGACGACTCGCATCGTCCCGAACCAGACCCGCTTTGTCTATGGCGGCTACAACTTTGTCTTTCTGCAACCGTGGCCGGCCGGCTGGGCGCTCACCGATGATTGCTACATCGACTACATCAACGGCGAGTATGTGCTGATCGACCTCGCCCACCCTGGCGTCATGATCACGCTGTCGATCGTTGGGTAAGTTCAGTCCGTCGCAGAGGAAACTGAGTCGATAGCCGGGCGCGTTCCCTCGCAGTAACGTTCGAGGGGACGCGTCGCGGCACCTCGCGACACTGCACATTCTTCCACAAGGTCGAGCGAGCCGGCATCGGGTGAGGCTCGCCCCGTCATCGGCAATCCGGACGCTTCGCCTCGGCGAATCGGCTGGGTTGCCAGGTGACACACGTACGCTGGGACAGCTCATTGCAACTTGCAACCCGCCCTTCTGTAAAATCCGGCTCGTGAGATCATCCACCGCTTCGGATTCTGCGCGCGCGGCGATCCGCCGCGCATCGCTGATCCTCGCCATCTGCACGCTGTCAATCGCTCCGGTTGCTCTGGCACAGACCAACCCCGACCAATCTCGCCAGCCGGTTCTCCCCCCCAACCTCCCCAACCCGCTCGTCTTTGCTGACGACAAGCCCGTCGCCACGCCCGCGCAGTGGCCGCAGCGCCGCGAAGAACTCCTCCATCTCTTCACCGAGCAAATGTACGGACGCATGCCCGCCGGTCCCGCTGCGATGCGCTTCCACGTCTTCGACCGCGACCCTCACGCGCTGGGCGGCAAAGCGACCCGCGAGCAAATCACCGTTCTCTTCCGCGGAGAAGAGAACGGCCCGCGCATGGACCTGCTGCTGTACGTACCCAATCAGGTCAAACGGCCGCCGGTGATTCTCGGCTTCAACTTCTGGGGCAACGATACCATCAGCACTGATCCCGGCATCCGCCTCTCCGATCGCTGGATCGAGTCCGGGCCCATCGCCGACGTCGACCTGTCGTGCGTGAAGGACAACCGCCCGACCGAAGCATGCCGCGGTATCGACGCGAAGCGCTGGCCGGTGGAGAAGATTCTCGCTGCCGGGTATGCGGTGGCCACCGCCTATCGCGGCGACATCGATCCCGACCGCAGAGACGGCTACAGCGAGAGCATTCGCAGCGCCTGGCCGGAGCTCGCGCAGGGCGGCGACAACTTCTCCACCATCGCCGCGTGGTCGTGGGCGATGAGCCGCGCCCTCGACTACCTCGAGACCGATCCCCTCGTCGATGCCCACCGCGCCGTCGCCTTTGGATGGTCGCGGCTCGGCAAGGCCGCCATCTGGGCCGGCGCCAACGATTCTCGCTTCGCCGCCGTCATCAGCAACGAGTCCGGCGCAGGCGGCGCCAAAATCTTTCACGACGTCCACGGAGAAACTGTCGAGCTGCTGAACACGCGCTTTCCCTACTGGTTCTGCGCCAATTTCAAGCAGTACAACGGCCGCGATGCTGAGCTGCCCTTCGATCAGAACGAAGTCCTCGCCCTCATCGCGCCGCGCCCGCTCTACATCGCCAGCGCCATCCTCGACGCCAACGCCGACCCGCAGGGCGAGTTTCTTGGCGCGCTCGCCGTCACCCCGGTCTACCGCTTCCTCGGCACGACGGGCTTGCCCGCAACGGCATGGCCCGCGGTCAATGAGCCCCTCCTCGGCCGCGTCAGCTACCACGTCCGCAGCGGCATTCACAGCGTCACCGATTTCGACTGGGACCAGTACCTGCGCTTCTGCAACGCGTATGTGAAAGGTCACAGCGTTCGATAGGGAGCTGGAATGAAGCTGGAGCATGCGCGGCGCGCCGTCGAAGAACCTCGTCGTGAAAGCGGGAGATGCGCTGGACGGCCAGCGCAGTGGTGGTCCTTCTTCATGGCGCGGCGCCAAGGCAGCGCCGGTTCGCGTGGGATGTTCCTGTATACTACGCGGCGAACATCCCCCAGGCGAGAGGTCTTCACACAAGCATGAGCAGGTCGTGGACAGCAACCAGCGCGCTGTTTCTTTTTGGTGTCCTGGCATCAACCCTGGGCGCCCCGGCACAGGTGAACCCGAACCTCTACAACGGTCTCCAGTGGCGCAGCGTCGGACCCTTCCATGGCGGACGCATCGCCTCGGTGACCGGCGTGATTGGCGACGCGGGCACGTTCTACATGGGCACGCCGCTGGGCGGCATCTGGAAGACCAGCAGCGCAGGCGTCACGTGGGTTCCCATCTTCGATCAGGAGACGAGCGTCGACAGCGTCGGCGCGATTCAGGTGGCTCCTTCTGCTCCGAGCATCGTGTATGCCGGCGCCGGCGACCCCATTGCCGGCAGCCTCGGCAACGGTATGTGGAAGTCGACCGATGCCGGGAGCACCTGGCAGCACATCGGCCTGGAGGACACGGTGAAGATTGGCAGCATCGTGGTCGACCCCTCCGATCCCAACCTCGTGCTCGTCTCGGCTCTCGGCGACGAGCACCACCATAGCGGCGGCGTGTACCGTTCCACCGATGGCGGCCAGAGCTGGACAAACGTCCTGAAGCCGGCGGATTACGACGGCATCCGCGACTTGCAGTCTGCCTACGATGATCCGAGCGTGATACTGGCGGCGACGCAGGGGACCGGCGGAGGTGGTTTTGGCGCGGCCAATCGGGCCAAAGCCAAGCCGCCGCTGGTCTTCAAATCCACCGACGAAGGGAAGACGTGGACCGAGATCAGGATTCCGCCCTTCCCGGGCCGCGTTGCGCTGGCCATTGCCATGCACACCGGCGGCAAGCGGATGTACATCGTCGGCAACAACATCGAAAGAGGCTCAGGCCTCTACCGTTCCGACGACGGCGGCGCAACCTGGCAGCACATGGCGGGGAAGGACATCCGCATCAGCAACGGGCAGGGTTCCTACAGCAGCGGCGTCTTTGTCGACTCACAGAATCCGGACATCGTTTATACGATGAGCACGGCGATGTATCGCTCCACCGACGGCGGCGTTACGTTTGAGCCCTTCAAAGGCGCACCGGGCGGCGAGGATTATCACAAGCTATGGATCGATCCCACCAACGGACAGCGCATGGTGGTCGGATCCGATCAGGGCGCCAGCGTCACGCTCGACAACGGCAAAACCTGGAGCCTGTGGTACACCCAGCCCATCTCGCAGGTCTACCACGTGGCCACCGATAACCAGTACCCGTACCACATCATCGCGGCCCAGCAGGACACCGGCGCGGTGATGATCAGCAGCCGCGGCAACTGGGGCCAGATCAACTTCAACGACTGGAGCCCGGTGCCGTCGTCGGAGTTTGGCGTGCTCACGCCCGACCCGAAAGACCCGAACATCATTTACGGTGTCGGCTACGGTCCGGGCGGCGGCGGCAGCGGCATCGTCAAGATTGATATGGCGACCGGACAATGGCAGAACGTCGCGCCGAACTTTGGCTCCGAATCCACCAAATACAACGCCTATCGCGACTTCCAGAAAAAGTTCGATCTCGCCTTCGAGCCCGGCGCACTCTATGTCGCGTACCAGTGCCTGATGGTCACGCGCGACGGCGCCCACTCGTTTACGGCAGCGAGCCCCGACCTGACCCTGGCGAAGGGCGCGCCGGCGGCGGACTGCAGCAAGCCCCGGCCTCAGCCCACTCCGCCGCCGCCGGGCCAGATGCCGCCCCCGCCGCCGCCCTCGATCGCTGACTTCTCGATCTCGAGGGTCAAACCCGGCGTGATCTGGACCGTGAGCACAAACGGCCAGATCTACATCACCACCGACCACGGCAAAGTGTGGAACAACGTCAGCAACATTGCCGACGTGCCGCCGCACACCAACTTCGACACCATGGAAGCCGGCGACGAGGCGAATACCGCCTACGTCGCGGGCCGCATCGCCGCCGACCGCGGCGAAACGCTGCCCCCCGATCAGGACGCCGACGTGCCGCTGATCTGGCGCACCACCGATGGCGGCAAGACCTGGACCAGCATCGTCAGCGGCTTGCCCAAAGATGAGCGCACCGGCAGCTGGGTGAACAGCCTGCGCGTCGACCCCCTGCAGCCCGGCCTGCTGTTTGCCGGAACCGAGACCACGGTCTACGTCAGCTTCGACAGCGGCGATCACTGGCAGCCGCTGCGCCAGAACCTGCCCAGCACCTCCATCCGCGATCTCGGAGTGCACACCGATCACCACCAGAACGACCTGGTGATCGGCACGTACGGCCGCGGCTTCTGGGTTCTGGACGACATTACGCCGCTGCGGCAGATCGCTGCGCAGGCCCAGGCCATCAGCTCCGCGCCGGTCTATTTGTTTGAGCCGGAGGACGCCATTCGCGCCCGCATCAACAGCAACTGGGATCAGCCCTTCTCGATCGAAGTGCCGCATGCCCACAACGTCGCGTATGGCGCGATCGTCGATTACTACCTCAGCCATGAGCCCAGCGGCCCCATCGAACTGCAGGTCTTCGACGCCGACGGCAAGCTCGTCCGCACCATGTCGAGCACGCTGCCGCCGCCCATCGAAGGCGCACTTTATCCCTACTACTGGCTGGCTACGCCGGAGTCGCGCGCCCTGGGCACGCATGTGGGTCTGAATCGCGTGAACTGGAACCTGGAGTACGACGATCCGCCCGCGCTGCGGCATGACCTCGAAAACCAAATGAACATGACGCCGGGCGCGACGAATCCGGGCCCGCATGGGCCGCAGGTGATTCCAGGCGTTTATACGCTGAAGCTCACGGTGGACGGCCAGCTCTACACGCGCACCGTCACGGTGGTGAACGATCCGCGCGTGGGCCAGAGCCCTGAGCTTATGGCCGCTCTGCGCTCGCAGAACAAGCTCACGCTGCTGTCTGTGCAGGGCATGGACGAGAGCTATGCAGGCTATGAAGAGGTGAAGGCCGTGACGGACCAGCTCGCGGCGCTGATGCATGGCGATCTGCCCGCCGATGTGGCCACGCAGGCCAAAACCCTCGACACCACTCTGACGAAGATTGGCGGCGTGGTCCCGGCAGGCTTCGAAGGCGGCCCAGGGCGGCCTCCGGCTCGCGATCCCAAAGCGCCCAAGTCGTTCGTCGATCTGAACAACGACTACAACACGATGGTCAGCATGGTGCAGGTGGGCCTGGACATGGCGCCCACACCGACGCAGATCGCCACCTGGGAGAGCGACTGCAACGACTCTAACCGCACCGTGGGCGCATGGAAGAGCGCGCAGCAACCAATCACCGATTTCAACGCGCTGCTCGTCAAGAACCAGCTGCACGCGCTGACGGTCGCGCCCACGAAACTCGCCAGCGCTTCGTGCAGCTTTACGCCCGAAAGGGGCAGGATGGGAAGTAAACCGGCGACTCCGCGTTAACTGGCGGCCGCTGACAACTGTTTCCTACTTCCCGTCGTCATCGTCGGGCTTCACTGGCCGCAGCAGTTGGGGCGGAATCGGCTTCGCACCCATCGCGTCCTTCCACAGGATGATGTTCAGCGCCTGGGTTGGCGCGCGATCCTCGTGCGAAAAGTCCATTTTGGCCGATGCCTTCGCCCCCTCCGCTTTCGGGCTGTTCGCCGTATAGATCAGCCCGTTGTCGCGGTTGCGGTAATCCGCCGTAAAGGCCGGCTGATCGCCCGCGCCGCTGAACTCAGGCGCCATCAGCGGCGCGAACGCATCGTTATTGTTCATCGGCGGACAGCCGAGCAGCGTCAGCATGGTGTGCACCGTGCTCACCGTCGTGTAGAAGTTGTGATCGACGAAAGGCCGCGCATTCTTCGGCGCGTATTTGCTCACCACCAGGCTGATCGACCGATGCGCGTCCACGTGGTCCGCGCCATCCTGCGCGTCGTCTTCGAGGATGAAGAACGCGGTCGAATCCCAGTACGGGCTGTGCGACACCGCATCGACCGCGCGTCCGACGGCCAGATCGTTGTCGGCGACGGAAGCCTTCGGCGTGGGCGAGCCGGGAGTCGTGCCCGCGGTGTGATCGTTGGGCAACCGCAGCATCACGAAGGCCGGCATCGTGTCATTGCCCGCCTGCAGATCGGTGACCCACTGGTTGAAGTGGGTGAGAAACTCATTCACTCGGAGCTGATCGGGAAAGCTCAGCTCGAAGTCCGGATAGAGCGGATCGAAGTGCCCAACCAGTTCCGGCTTCGTTGCCACATTTCTGTAGATCACCGGAATCGGCCACGGATACGGGCTTGCGCCGCCGCCATAGTTGGCCGGAATCGTATCGCCCTTGTCGATGGAGGGATGCGCGCAGGAGTGGGTTCCCTCCGGTGTGCCTGCTTCCGGCAGCGCGTTCGCCGGCGTCGCGCCGGCCTTGTCGCAGAATTCGGTCGAGATGTACTCGCCAAAGTGGTAGAGCGATTTGCCGTGCTGGGCCAGGTCGGTCCACAGATAGCCGCTTTCCGGCTCGTTCACATCGGGAATGCCTTCGACCAGCGGATACCCGCCTTCGGTCACGCCCTCAAAGTCATACACGCGCTCGTGCCCGCGATAGGCGATCTGCCAGGTGCGCTCGGTGTAATCGCTGGTGATGCCGGCCGTCGACCACACGTGGCCGTCGCCGGAAACCTCGCCTGAATCGTAGAAATTGTCGAGCACGCCGAACTGCCGGGCGAGCGCGTGCAGGTTCGGCGTGATGTCCTCGCCGTACATGGTCAGCGAGGGGTCACCGTCACCGGCGCCCTGGTCGCCGAAAATCTGATCGTAGGTCCGATTCTCCTTGATGATGTAAATCACGTGCCGGATGGGATTGCCCCCCGCCTGAAACGCGATCGTCTTCTGCGCTGCGTTCATCAGGTTGTTGGCGATCGTCTCCTCGGTGAGCTGCGGCAGTTGCGCGGTCGCCTGCGGCAGATCGATGGTCGCGAGCGACCCATGCAGCATGGTGGCGATGTAGGTGTGCGGGCGATCGAGCCGCTTCGTCTCATTGGGCGGCGGATTCGCCGCTTTCGGCTGCGGCGCCTGGTTGGGTCCCGTGCCCTTGCCCTTGCCAGTGGCCACATACAAGTGGTCGCCATGGACTGCGAGCGCCGTCGGATACCACTCGGTCGGGATGAATCCCGTTGCGTGCGAGGTTTCACCAGCCTGCACGGCTGCATGCAGATCGAACACCGCGACCGCATCCGATCCGGAGTTGGCCGCATACAAGGTGGCTCCATCATCGGAGAGCGCAACGTCGTCCGGCATCGCCCCGAAGAACGTCTGCCCCGGCAGCCGCGTGTCGTACATCTGCGCCAGCCCCATTTTCCTGCCGTCCACGCGCACCGCCGCCACGGCATCGCGGTTGGCCAGCGCGACGAAGAGAGTCTTTCCGTCCTGGCTCAGGGTCATGGCCACAGGGTGCGAGCTGGGATCGGTCTTCCGCGCCGGCGGCAGCAGCGGCAGCCGCTGCGTCACCCGTCCGCGTGCCAGATCGAGCTGCGCCACGGCGGATCCGTTCCATAGCGCGACCCACGCGCGGCGGCCATCCGGGCTGACGGTTACGGCGATCGGATAGGTGGTCGGAATCACCGGCCCGGCTCCCAGATCGAATCGCTTCTCCAGATTGCCGGTCGTCGCATCGAGCAGCAGGACGTCGTCTGAATATTCATCGGCGACGAGCAGCTGCTCGTGCGTGCCCTTCACCACGGCCAGCCCCGCCGGCGCGGGAATGCCTTCGCTCTCCGGCAACGTCATGTCGCCGTGGTGCTGGCGCTGGGATCCAGTCAGCGCGCGGAGTGGCACCGGGATCAGTTTTTCCGCCGTGAGCGCGATCGCGCCATCCGCGCCCGGCGCGAAACGGTATACACCGATCGCGTTCCCGGTCTGATCGGGCTTGCCGCCTTCGGGCTGGCTGATCGAGTCGAAGCTCACGTATAAGTGCGATCCGTCGCCCGAAAACGCAATGCCGGAATAGAGCGTCTGCGGGTCAAGAACCCCCGTCAACGGGATCGGAATATCCTGCAGCTTGCCGGTCTGGGTATCGAGGATGGCAATCGACTGCTCGTAATCCGACTCGACGGTGCCGAAGCCGGCATTCACCAGCGCGAGATAGCGATGATCCGGCGACCACGCTGCCGCCATGGGCAAGCTGTTCAGGGTCTGCGGCGCGCCGGGCACCGGGGCAGCGATCTGCTTGCTGCTCGGCAGAGGGATCGACGGCTCGCTGGTCTGCGCGTCCGCTCCCGCGCAGTACGACGCCGCCAGACAAGCGAGGATGCAGCCGCAACGAACGGCCAGGGGGAAAGGAAACAGGGATCGGGAAGGAACCCAGGGGAAGAGTCTCATTGTGTCCTCATCATCTGCACAGCGCATGAACATTCGGTGAAGGGTCGATGCGTGCGGCGCCTGCTGCGTGCGCGGTGCGCTCGGGCTCACCTGAATCCGCCATTCCGGCTTACAAAAGTGTTACACCCTCGGCGCTTCTGCGGCTGGTACCGTCAAAAGAGCGGCGCAATTCGACGCGGACCCAAATCCAATCCAGAATCTGACCCTCATGCCTGCTGATTTGTTGCAATCCCCCGCCTCTGCAGCCGCCCCAGCCGATGTCCACGCCGCTGCCCGTCCCACTCCTCCACCGCCGGTGATGCCGCGGCTCGGCCGCAAGGCTCAGAGCGGCAAGCTGAGCTGGGTCACCGCCATTTTCATGGCTCTCTTCCACATTGGAGCCATCGCGGCGCTCTTTATGTTCACGTGGAAGGCGCTGGCCTGCGCCGTCGTGCTCTGGTTCCTCGCCTGCAATGTTGGCATCGGCATGGCGTATCATCGCCTGCTGACGCACCGCGGCTACCGCGTGCCCAAGTGGCTGGAATACGCGATGACCGTTTGCGCAACGCTGGCCCTCGAAGGTGGACCCATCTTCTGGGTTTCGTTGCACCGCGTGCATCACCAGCTCTCCGATCATGAAGGCGATCCGCATACGCCTCAGGAAGGCGGATGGTGGGCGCATGTGGGCTGGATCCTCAGCGGCGACTCGCTGAACGCCGAGACCGATGCGCTGGCCCGCTACGTTCCCGATCTCACGCGCGACCGCTTTTACGTCTGGCTCAGCAAATATCACTGGATTCCGCTGGTTGTGGCCGGCCTTATTTGTCTGGCGGTGGCGGGATGGCCGGGCGTGTTCTGGGGCATTTTCCTGCGCACGACGCTGGGGCTGCATGCTACCTGGCTGGTGAACTCCGCCACGCACATGTGGGGCTCGCGGCGGTTCCAGACCCGCGACGACTCGCGCAACAACTGGTGGGTCGCGCTGCTCACGGGCGGCGAAGGCTGGCATAACAACCATCACGCGCACCCGGTTTCCGCGCGCCACGGATTCAAGTGGTATGAGATCGACCCCAATTACTACGGCATTTGGCTGCTCAAGAAGCTCGGACTCGCGCGCGAAGTGAAGCTCGCGCAGTACGATCCGCACAATCCTCGCCCCGCCGGCGCCGCGTAGCCACACCGACTCTGCGAGAATAAGAGCGCCCGCGCGGAACTTCCGTGGCGGGCGCTTTGTTCTCCCATGCGCCTCTCCGGTCGACGCCGCAACATGGTTCTCTTCACGCTGCTCGGCGTGTGCCTGATCGGCGTCGCGGTCGCCCTGAACGTGAGCTGGATCCTGCTCAACTGGCGCCGCATCGTCCCCCTCGTGCTCGGCATCCCGTTCTTTCTGCTGCTCATCGCCGGGGTCACCCTGAACACCGTTTTTCTGGTCCGCGAAGTGCGCCGCAACGAGCGGCACGACGCCTTTCTCAGCGCCGTGACGCACGAGCTGAAGACGCCGGTGGCGTCCATCCGCCTGTATCTGGAAACGCTGCAGCGCCGGCAGCTCGATGAATCGCAGCGCAACGAGTTCTACAGCCGCATGCTCGCGGACAGCGATCGGCTGATGGCCACCGTGGAACAGGTGCTCAAGGCCGGCGAGGTCGGCCAGCGCGCGCGCTCCGCTGTCCGCATCCCCGTGGACATGCGCGTGCTCGCGGACGAGTGCATCCGTCTCACTCTGACTCGTCATCATCTCGACGAAAACTCCATCACGCTCAGCGCCGACGACCTCGCCCTTCCGGTCTTCGTTCGCGGCGATCCGGACGAGTTGCAAACCGCTCTGCTGAACATCCTCGGCAACGCGGTGAAATATTCCCCGCACGGGTCGCACGTCCAGGTCGTACTCGCGGTGAAGCACGACGCGTGGGTGCGGATCAGCGTCACCGACGAGGGCATCGGCATCCCCGCGGCGCATCTCAAGCGTATCTTTCGCCGCTTTTATCGCGTGCCCAGCCGCAGCGTGCTGAGTGCGAAAGGCACAGGGCTCGGGTTGTATCTGGTCCGCACCATCGCGCGCCAGCATGGCGGCGATGCCACGGCGGAAAGCGACGGCGAAGGCCGCGGGGCGACGGTCAGTCTGGAACTGCCGCGCATCCTCACCCCCGTCGCGGAACCAAGCCGGAGCGGAGCACAATAAAGGGATGGCACGCCTGCTCGTCGTCGAGGATGAAGCTAATCTGGCCGACGGTCTGCGCTTCAACCTGCAGGCCGAAGGACACGAGGTCGGCGTCGAGGGGGATGGGGACGCCGCGCTCGCCGCACTGCTCGAGGGCAGTTTCGACGCCGTGGTCCTGGACGTGATGCTTCCTGGCAAAAACGGATTTGAAATCGCGACGGCTCTGCGCGCCGCCGGCAACTACGTCCCGATCCTGATGCTCACCGCGCGCGGCCGCGCCGAGGATGTTTTGAAGGGCTTTGCCGCCGGCGCCGACGACTACCTGCCCAAACCCTTCGACCTGAACGTACTGCTCGCGCGTCTCAACGCGCTGCTGCGGAGAATGAGCTGGACCCACCACGCTGCCGTGGCGAACGGGGAGAATCTCGGTGAGTATTCGTTCGCCGGCCGGCGCATCGACTTCGAGGCGCTGGAGCTGTACGCGCCCGATCGCACGGTGCGCCTCACGCTGATGGAAGCGGATTTGCTGCGCTACTTGGTGCGCAACCGCGGCCGGATCGTGAGCCGCAAGGAGCTGCTCGAGCAGGTGTGGCACGTGCGCGAAGATACCGACACGCGCGCCATCGACAACTTCGTCGTGCGCCTCCGCCGCTACATCGAAGACGATCCCTCCGCGCCGCGCCATCTTGAAACTGTGCGTGGCGTCGGCTATCGTTTCGTCCCAAATCCGGAACCGGCCTGACCAGACGCTTTCATGCCTCGCGTCTTTCTGCCGTCCGGTCGATCTAATCTGTAGCGTCGTAGCAGGCATCCAGATGCGCGTTGTCCCTGTCGCGAAGAACCCGATGGTGCGCTCCTATCTCGAGTTGCGCAGCGCTGTCGGCTGGATCGCGCTGGGACTTCCGTGGGTCCTGCTGTTTTGGTCGGTCGCGGTTGCGCCGAATTGGGTTTGGGCTCCGCTGCCTGCAGATGGCGCGGCCAGGCCCTGGCTGCCGGCCTCCATCAGCGCGTACTACTACACGCCGATGCGCAACGTGCTGGTCGGCTGCCTGTGTGCTATCGGCTTCTTCAATCTCTGCGCGCGGGGCTATGAGTGGCGCGACGAACTGGCCGGGATTGTTTCCGCGCTCTGCGCTCTCGGCTGCGCGTTTTGTCCCACCTACCCGCCGGGCGGGGGCACGCCGCTGCAGAACCGCCTCGGAGCGGCGCACAACTACTTCGCCGAATTATTCTTCCTCACGCTGGCCATCATGTGCCTGGTGCTGTTTCGCAGCACGGCGGCCAATCGGACCACGACGCGCAACAAGCGCCGGCGCAATCTGGTGTACTCGATCTGCGGCAGGATCATGGCGATTTGCGGCATTGCGGATTTCTTCTTTCATCGCATGCGTCCCATTCCCCACTGGGGTCCGATCGGCTCGATTTTCTGCTGCGAGATGATTGCCCTCGAAGCCTTCGGCGTGGCGTGGCTGGTGAAGGGCAAATCGTTTTTGGGTACGAGGCAGCGTCGTAACGGAAATCACCGCAACGGCGCTGCCCGCAATCACAAACAAAACCACCCGCCGCCGAAGTCTACGGAGCCGGGCGCGCTGGCCGGCGTGTAAGAAAAGATCGATTCTCGTGAATGCTCGGTTGCGGACGTGACGATGTGCACGCGAATTTCGCTGCGCGCGCAGTCATCCTCCTCCTGCGAATTTTGGCGCGCAAAGCAAAAGCCCCGGCTCGCGGCCGGGGCTCTCTGTTTGTCCTGAGACAGGATTACGCCTGCAGATAGTGCATTTCCTCTTCTTCCTCATCCAGTCCATGCCGGCGCAGCAGCGTGGGCAGGTTTTGGCTAAACGCCGAGCGCGGCATCACGATGTCGCATCCGGCTTCGACGGCCTTGGCCTTCAGATCGCCCTGCAGGTGGGAGAGGAACCCGATCACCGAAGTCCCGCGCTTGAGCTTCGATTTGAGCTTCGGGATCAGCGTCATCGGCTTGGCCGCGGCGTTATTGAGATCGAAGACGATCAGCGAGGGCCGTGCATCTTCGGGCGACTCGAGAATCTTCGCGATCGTTTCCGGCTCGTTCTTGACGAAGGCTACCTTGATGCCGAGCTTGCGCGCCGTCTCGTTGATCTTCGCGAAGAAAAACAAATCTTCGATGAAGAGGTAAATGCGCGTGGGGGCATCTTCGCGCACCGGCGGCGGGGTTTCGCGGGGGGGCGACTCCTGGTAGTAGCCGTTGCCGTTGCCATTCCCGCCCCCATTCCCGTTGCGGTATTCGATCGTCGAGGGCGGCGAATCGGCCACGTTGCCGTTGACGGTGCGGTAGCTGTGGTCCATAGGACCGACGAAGACGCGCTCGCGGCGCTGCTTATTGCGCCGCCGGCCGCCGCCGCCGCCCTGGCCCTGCTGGCCGTTGCCGTGGTTCTGGAAGTAGCGGGTTTGGCTGGAGGGCTGCGGCCTGGGCTGCTTCGGCTTGTGTGCCTGGGGTTGCGGCGGGGTCGGCTGGTTCTGCGCCTGAGGCTGGCCGTTCTGGGCCTGCGCTCCGCCGCTTCCC
>JBARMS010000177.1:0-1645 GCA_049802575.1 Acidobacteriaceae bacterium
CGCCCGCACCGGCCAAAGGTGCCCCGGCTCCGTCAGCGCCTGCTCCAGCAGCCGCCGCGCCCAGGCCCGCCGCGGCCAGTGCAACCCCCATCCCAAGCGAGCTCGTTCCCCTCTCGCGCATGCGCTCCATCATCGCGCAGCGCATGGTGGAGTCGAAGCGGACCAGCCCGCACGTCCACACCGTCTTCAAAATCGACTTCACCCGCATCGTGAAGATTCGCGAGAAAGAAAAGAACAAGTACGAGCAGCGTAACGGCGTCAAGCTCACCTACATGCCGTTCATCTCGCGCGCGGTCATCGCTACGCTGCGCAAAATGCCCATCGTCAACGCCTCGATGGAAGGCGACGCCATCCGCTACCACCAGAACATCAACCTGGGCATCGCGGTCGCGCTCGAGTGGGGCCTCATCGTCCCGGTCATCAGGCAGGCCGAAGAGAAAAACTTCCTGGGCATCGCGCGCGCCATCGCGGACCTTGCAGAGCGCGCCCGCGGCAAGAAGCTCAAGCCCGACGAGGTCGGCTCCGGCACCTTCACCATCACCAACCCCGGCATCTTCGGCGAGCAGTTCGGCATGCCGATCATCAACCAGCCGGAAAGCGCCATTATGGGCGTGGGCACGCTGCTCAAAGAACCGGCCGTGGTCACCGGCGCGGACGGCATCGACTCCATCGCCATCCGCAACTTCCTCCACCTTACGCTCGGCTTCGATCACCGCATCATCGACGGCGCCGACGCGGGTAAATTCATGGCCGAGGTCAGGAAGTACCTCGAAAACTGGAACGAAGATATCGGATAGAAGAAGCGGAAGAAGCTGGGTGGCCCCCATCTGCCTGACGCCGGCAGATGGGGGATAACACAAGTTCCCCCGGCCTTTGCAGGGGTGGTTACGGCTTCACGCAGAAACATCCCTTGGGCGTGCACCGGTACACCAAGCCCGGTCCGCACAGGATGACCCCCGGGCTGCTCGCCCACGGAACCATGGAAGCGTGCGTGCTTTCTGCTTTTTGCGTCTGGGGACAGAGCGCGATCAGCGCGGCGAATAATGAGGCACGGGCGATGAAGAGACTGGTCTTCTTCATAGGATCCTCCTGTTTTTTGAGATTTGGGGCGATGCGAAAACCTGGCCGATCGCCAGGTTTTCGACTCTTAACTTCTACTCTGTTAACGAGAGTGTCAAGAGCCCTCCTGCGCGGCTTGGCAGACCCTCTGACTTGCCAACTGCTCGCTCGCTGACTTCCCGCCCCGCGATACCATCATCTCTGATGTCCGATCTCGCTCACCTTCCCACGGAAGCCCGCAATCCCGCGTCGGAACGCCTCGACGAAATCTCCACCGCCGCCATGCTCGACGTGATCCACGCCGCTGACCGCCAAGCCGTCGATGCCGTCGGGCGCGTGCTGCCCTCCGTGAGCGACGCCATCGATGCTATTGCTGCGCGCATCGAGAACGGCGGCCGCCTTTTCTATCTCGGCGCCGGAACCTCCGGCCGCCTCGGCGTGCTCGACGCCTCCGAATGTCCGCCCACCTTCAACACGCCGCCGGAGCTGGTGCAGGGCATCATCGCCGGAGGCGACGTCGCGCTGCGCCGCTCCACCGAACGCGCCGAAGACGATCGCGCCGGGGGGGCGCGCGACCTGGAAGGGG
>JBARMS010000178.1:0-13830 GCA_049802575.1 Acidobacteriaceae bacterium
GGCCGGCGAGCAGCCCGCCGTGAACGCCCCGGTGCACAGCAACAGCGAGCCGCTGGTGCAGCCGGCCGCGCCGACCACACCCAAACCGCTGCCGGCGATCGATAAGCCGGCCGAAGCGCCGGCGCAGGTAAATGAAATTCCCGCGGGCGGCAACGCAGCGCAGGTCCAAACCGGTGCGACCGCAAGCGGCAAACAGGCGAAGAAGAAAAACGCCTACAACAAGAAGGATGAGTCTTCGAGCAAGCACAAGAAGAAGACAGGCGTGGATAAGCTGAATCCGTTCTAAAGGCAGCGGAGAACCTGTTCGCCGAACATCGGCCAGCCGAAAACCGGTCAGCGAACAACGGGAATAAAGCAGAAAGGGAAAGGCCGCGAGTGCGCGGCCTTTTCCATTGGCTGCCGGTGCGCGCATTATGATGGAAACTTGCATGTCTCAGCACTCACAGATCATCCAGGAAGACCCCGCGGAGAAGCCGATGCGACGCGAATTGCCCAAAGCCTACGATCCCGCCGCCATTGAGGAGCGCTGGGCCGCCTATTGGGTGAACGAGCGTCTCTTCGAGGTGACGACGCCCTCGCCCGGCGATCTGGACAAGCTCCGCGAAGAGGGCCACAAGCGGTTCACCGTCCTGCTGCCGCCGCCCAATGTCACCGGCAATCTGCACATGGGGCACATGTTCGAGCACACCGAGACCGACATCCTGGTCCGGTGGCATCGGATGCGCGGCGATCTCACGGTGTGGGTTCCCGGCACCGATCACGCGGGCATCGCCACGCAAATGCTGGTCGAGCGCCAACTCACCGCCGAAGGAACATCGCGGCAGCAACTCGGCCGCGCCGCTTTCGTCGAGCGCGTCTGGCAGTGGCGAGCCCATTACGGCGGCGCGATTCTCGCTTCGATGAAGCGGATCGGCGACACCGTCGACTGGTCGCGCGAGTACTTCACGATGGACGAGCATCTCTCGCACGCGGTGCGCGAGGCCTTCGTCCGGCTGTACGAGCAGGGACTGATCTATCGCGGCGCGTACATCGTGAACTGGTGCCCGCGCTGCCAGACGGCCATCAGCGATCTCGAAGTAGCCCACGAGGAGCAGCGGGGCAAGCTCTGGGAAATCAAATACCCGGTGATTGGCGCGGAGGGTGAGTTCCTCACCGTTGCGACAACGCGGCCTGAGACCATGCTGGGCGATGTGGCCGTCGCCGTGAATCCGCTCGATGAGCGCTACCAGAGCCTCATCGGCAAAACGCTGCGCCTGCCTCTGGTTGGCCGCGAAATCCCCGTCATCGCAGACGACTGGGTGAAGTCCGACTTCGGCACCGGCGCGGTCAAGGTGACGCCCGCGCACGATCCCAACGATTTCGCTATCGGCCAGCGCCACAATTTACCGGCGATCTCGGTGATGGACGAAACCGCGCACATGAACGCGGAAGCGGGCGCCTACGCGGGCCTCGATCGCTACGCTGCTCGCAAGCGCGTGCTGGCCGATCTCGAAGAGCAGGGCTTACTCGGCGCCGTCCGCGATCACGTGAATTCTATCGGCAAATGCGACCGCTGCCGGACGGTCGTGGAGCCGCGCCTCTCGACGCAGTGGTTCGTGGCCGTGAACCAGAAGCCGAAGCCGGGAACCACCAGCGGCCGCTCCACGATGGCCGAGCTGGCGACGGCTGCTGCGAAGCCCGACGGCGCCGGCCGCCGCGCCATCCACATCACGCCGGAGAATAACGAGAAGATTTACCTCGACTGGATGGCCAATCTCTATGACTGGTGCATCTCGCGGCAGCTGTGGTGGGGCCATCGCATTCCCGCGTGGCACTGCGCCGCGTGCCGGCAGATCACTGTGGCGCGCCATGATCCCACGGCTTGCGCCCACTGCGGCAGCGCGGACATCGCGCAGGAAACCGACGTCCTCGACACCTGGTTCTCCTCGGGCCTGTTGCCGGTCACCGTTTTCGGATGGCCTCCCGCGGACGGCCAGCCGACGCCGGATCTGACCGCGTTCTATCCCACGTCGCTGCTCGTCACCGGTTTCGACATCCTCTTCTTCTGGATGGCGCGCATGATCCTGCTCGGCTGCTGGTTCATGCAGGACGTGCCGCTGTCCGACGGCTCGCCGCGGCCCCTCGCAGAGACTGTCCCTTTCCGCGAGGTCTACATCCACGCGCTCGTGCGCGACGCCGACCGGCAGAAAATGTCGAAGACCAAAGGCAACGTGATCGATCCGGTGGAGATCGTCGAGCGCTACGGCACCGACGCCGTGCGTTTCACACTGGCATCGATGGCCTCACCCGGCACCGACATCGCCTTCAACGAAGCGCGCACGGAGGGCTATCGCGCCTTTGCCAACAAGATCTGGAACGCCGCGCGCTTCATCTTCATGAACGTGGAGAAGGCGCGCGAGGCCGGCATCACGGTCGATCCCTCCATGCTGGGACACATGCCGGCGGCGCCACCGTATGCGCCGATCGAAGCGCGCTGGATTGCGGCGCGCGCCAACGCCGTCGCGCACGAAGTGAACGCCGCGCTCGGCGATTATCGGTTCCACGAGGCGGCCAATCTCGTCTACCAGTTCTTCTGGGGCGACTTCTGCGACTGGTACCTGGAAATCGTCAAGCTCCGTCTCGACTTCAGCGAGTCCACCGACCCGGCCTACGCGCGGGCCGCGCTCACCACCCTGCTGCAGACCTTCGAAGCCGCCCTGCGCCTGCTCTCGCCCTTCATGCCGTTCCTTACCGAGGAGCTGTGGCACGCGCTCTATGAGGGTGAGCCGCCCGCGCGGTCCATCGCGCTCACCCGCTACCCGCAGGGGGCGGCGGCCGCCGGCGACGCAGTCGAAGCCGAATTCGCTCTGCTGCAGGAACTGATCGTCACGGTGCGCGCGCTTCGCAAAGACCTGGGTGTGGAAGAAAGACTCGCCGTGCCGATTCGTCTGCACGCGCACTCGGCCGGCCATCCCTTTGCGAAGAACCTCGAGATTATCCAGCGGCTGGGGCGCGTTTCCGCCATCGAAAATGTCGACAAGCTGCCGGAGGGCGCAGCCACGCGGTCTGCGCCGCAGTTCGACGTGCAGGTGGTCTACGAAAAGAAAATCGATACCTCAGCCGAGCGCGAGCGTCTGAATAAGGAGCTGGCGCGCTACGAAAAGGAGCAGGCCGCCGCGGGTCAGCAGCTCAGCGACGAGGCGTTCCTCGCCAAAGCGCCCGCTTCCGTGGTGGAAGGAAGACAGCGGCGCGCCGCCGAGCTGGTCGTCCTGATCGAGAAAACGCGCAAGGCGCTGGAGGATCTGGGATAGACGCCTATGGAATGGAAAAACCGCCGCATTGAAGCCATTCTCGAGCAGGCGCTCGTCGAGGACAAAGCCACCAGCGACGTGACCACCGCGCTCACCGTCGATCCGGCCCTCCGCGCCACCGCGACCATCATCGCCAAGGAAGGATGCGTGCTCGCCGGGCTGCCCTGCGTTCCGCGCTTCCTCGACATCTTCGCCCGGCTCGACAGCCGCAACAGCGGCCGCTACGAGGTCGTCAGCCATCCCGAGATTTTCGACGGCGTGCGCCTCCGCAAAGGCCAGGCCGTCGCTGTCATTCGTCACAATGCTCGTGTCATTTTGGCCTGCGAGCGCGTGATCCTCAACCTGATGCAGCGCATGAGCGGAATCGCCACGCTCACCCGGCGTTATGTGGACGCAGTGGCGGGGACCGGCGCCAAGGTGCTCGATACGCGCAAAACTGTTCCCGGGCTGCGCATTCTCGACAAATACGCGGTGCGCTGCGGCGGCGGCGAGAATCACCGCCTCGATCTTTCCGACGGAATTCTCATCAAGAACAATCACATTTCCCTGGGCGGCGGCATTGAGAAGGTCCTGGCTCGCGCCCGCGAGCGTCGCAAGCCGGGGCAAACCATCGACATCGAAGTGCGCAACTTCGCCGAGCTGGAACTCGCGCTCGATCACGGCGCGGAATCGCTGCTGCTCGACAATATGGCCCCGGCAGACGTGAAAAAAGCGGTCGCCGATGTGCGCGGCCGCGGCCTCACGTTCCCCGTGGAAGCCTCCGGCGGCATCACTCTTGAGAACATCCGCAAATATGCGCTGGCCGGCCCCAACTACATTTCCGTTGGCGCGCTCACGCACTCCGCCCAGGCCGTCGATCTCTCCATGCGCATCACGGCGGAGCTCTACTGATCGGTGACGCCCGCCGGCGAGTTTCCGACCCTGCACGTCGAGCCCGACCCCTTCGATTTGCCCGCTCTCGATGCGGCGCTGGCGGGTACGCGGTACGCGGGCCTGCTGCATTTCTTCCCCTCCATTGCGTCCACCAACAGCCACGCCATGCAGCAGGCCGACGCCGGCGCTCCCGACGGCAGTGTCTATTTCGCCGACGAGCAAACCGGCGGACGCGGGCGCGGCGCGCATGCCTGGATCTCGCCACCCGGCTCAGGCCTCTACGTCAGCATCCTGCTGCGCCCGCGCATTGCCCCGGCTGACATCCTGTGGCTCTCGCTCGCTGCGGGCCTGGCTGCGCAAAAGGCCATTCGCGATGTGACCTCGCTTCAGGCCGACCTGCGCTGGCCCAACGATCTGCTCTTTGGCCGCAGAAAATTCTGCGGCATCCTCACCGAGCTCAACGCGGAAGTTACGCGCGTGCGCCACGCCGTCATCGGCATTGGCATCAACGTGCATCAGCCCCAATTCCCTCCTGACCTGCGCGACATCGCCACGTCGTTGCACATCGAAACCGGCCGCGCGTGGCCGCGCCAGCAGCTTCTGCTTGCTTTGCTACAATCGCTGGATTGCGAGGTCGCCGCGCTTGCTGAGTCGCGTGATTTGCCGGCCTTCACGTCGCAGTTGCGCGAGCGGCTCGCAGCCGGTTCCACGTGGATACGCGGCAAGCGCGTGCGCGTCGAGGAAGGCGAAGCCTTCACCGGCACGACCGAGGGCCTCGACGCGCGCGGTTTCCTGCTGGTGCGTACCGCCGAGGGGCAGCGCACGGTCTATTCCGGCGGCGTGCGCGAAGGCTGAAAGGGAAGCGAGAACCCCATGCTCCTGGTGCTGAACGTCAACAACACCAACACCGTGATCGCGCTCTACGCGCTCACCGCCGAAGGCCTTACAGGAGACTTGCGCGCCACATGGCGCATCAGCACGCGCCAGGGCCAGACCGCCGACGAATACGGCATCGTCATCCGCAGCCTGCTCACGAACGAAGGCGTCGAGAGCACGACCATCCGCGGTGTCGTGATTGCCTCGGTCGTGCCGCCGATCGACTGGATCCTGCGCCAGTTCTGCGAGCGCACGTTTCATCAGAAGCCGCTCTTCATCGAGCCTGGCGTCAAGACCGGCCTTCCCATCCTGACCGACAACCCGGGCGAAGTGGGCGCCGATCGCGTCGCCAACTGCGTCGGCGCGTTTCACAAATATGGCGGACCGACCATCGTCGTCGACATGGGCACAGCCACAAACTTCGACGTCGTCTCGAAGAAAGGCGAATTCCTCGGCGGCGCCATCGCGCCCGGCCTCAACATCTCCGCGGAAGCGCTGTTCGCGCGCGCCGCGCGGCTGCCTCGCGTGGAGATTCGCCGCCCTGCGAAAATCATCGGCACCAATACGGTGGACAATTTGCAGATCGGCCTCTTCTGGGGGCATCTCGGCCTCGTCGACTCCATTCTCGAGCGCATGATCGCCGAGCTGGGCCCGGAGACGAAGTGCATCGCCACCGGCGGCCTCGCGCACCTGATTGCGCGCGAGTCGAAATACATCTCCGCGGTGGACGACATGCTCACCCTCGAGGGACTGCGCCTCATCTATGATCGCAATCGCGGCACGCGGACCCATGCGCCGGCTCCGCGCGCACCGCAAACATGATGCTTTGGAAAACTACTTCAACTACTTCACGGAAATCGAGGAGCGCTTCCAGCAGCGGCGCGGCTCCATTCTGCTGCTCTCTACGCTGGACTGGGCGCTGATCGACACCTGGCGCGAGGCCGGTATTCCGCTGGAAGCCGTGCTGCGCGGCATCGACGCCGCCTTCGACCGCTACGACGCTCGCAAATCGCGCGCTCCTGTGCGCCGCATCAACGGGCTCGCCTGGTGCGCGCAGGAAGTGATGACGGCGGCGGAAAACCTGCGCGAGGCCTCGGTCGGCGCCGCGAAGCCACAGGCCGATGCAGCCAGCGCCGGGCTCGAGCAGGAACGCATCGCCGCGCATCTCGATGCAGCCGCGGCGAAGCTCCACGCTGCATCTCTCACGGGTCTCGCGGCGCAAACCGCTGCAGAAACAGCCGAACGCCTGAGCACCCTGGCGCACTCCACACGCGAAGCCGCTCCGAATCTTGAAGACCTCGAGCGCACGCTCACGGTTCTCGAAGAAAAACTCCTCAACACCGTTCTCGCCACCACACCGGAAGAAGAACTCGCTGCGCTGCGCGAGCAGAGCGCGCGCGAACTTGCTCCCTACCGCCGCCGCATGCAGGCGCTGCAGATTCGCCAGATCGAGCAGCAGTTCCTGCAAAAACAGCTCTTCGAGCGCCATCAGTTGCCGCGCCTGAGCCTCTTCTACATGAGCCAGGAGTAAGCGAATCCCCATGCAGCTGCGCATCGAAAAGCCGATCTACGGCGGAGCCGGCCTCGGCCGCAGCGACCATCAAGCCATCTTCGTGCCCTTCACGCTGCCGGGAGAAACGGTGGAAGTCCGCATCGCGGAGGACCACGGCGGCTACGCGAACGCCGAGCTCGAGAATATTTTGGAGCCGAGCCCCGCGCGCGTCGCCGCGCCCTGCCCTTACTTCGGCGCATGCGGCGGCTGCCATTATCAGCATGCCGGCTACGCCGCGCAGGTGGAGATGAAACGCAGCATCCTGCGCGAAACGCTGGAGCGCGCCCACATCCCCGACATCCCGGAGATCGCCGCGCTCACCGGCGAGCCCTTCGGCTATCGCAACCGCGTGCGCCTGCATGTGGAGCGCAATCCGTTCCGGCTCGGTTACAAATTGCGCAAATCGCGCATCACTCTGCCCATCGACGTTTGCCCCATCGCCGCGCCGGCGCTCGAGAACGCAATCGGCGTGCTCACGCGCGCCGGAACGGAGCTCGGCCTCGCCGTCCTGGCGAACGAACTCGAGCTCTTCACGAACGCCGACCAGTCTTCGCTCCTGTTCTCCATCTGGACCAGCCGCCCGGCCGGTGAAGCGCAGTGCCTGCTCGCAGGCGCGTGGCCCGGCCTGCGTGAGCTGCTGCCCGCGCTCACCGGCGCCGGTGTTTTCTCCGCCCTCAAGCATCGCGCGCCCAGCCAGTTGCTCGCGCACGCCGGCGATCCCAGGCTGATGTACGCAGTCGCTGGACACAGCTATCGCGTGAGTCTCGGCTCATTCTTCCAGGCCAATCGGTTTCTCATCGACTCGCTCGTCCAGCTTGTAGCTGACGGCGAAACTGGAGACACCGCCTGGGATCTCTATGCGGGGGTCGGCCTGTTTTCGCTGCCCCTCGCCTCCAACTTCGCCGAAGTCACGGCGGTGGAATCCGCCCCCGGGTCGGTCCGCGACCTGCGCGAAAACCTGCGCGGCGACCCGAAACGCCGCCCCCGCGTCGTGGCCTCGGAAACCGCCGCCTTTCTCCGCCGCGCCATCGAACAGCGCAAGCCCACGCCCGATCTGGTCGTCGTCGATCCGCCCCGCGCCGGCCTGGACCGCGAGGTGACGACTCATTTGGGAAAGCTGTGCCCGCCGCGCATTACTTACGTTTCCTGCGATCCCGCAACTCTCAGCCGCGACCTCGCCGCGTTGCTAGAATCCGGTTATCGTCTCAGAAGACTGCATCTGGTCGATCTGTTTCCGCAGACCTACCACATGGAGACCGCCGCGCACCTCAGCCTCGGCTGACGATCCGCGCTTCTGCGGCGAACCTCCTCCATGGCCGCCGTCGCCACCCCGCCTCTGAGCCAATCCAGCGTCGCAGCGCGCGAGCAGCCTGCGCAATCCGTGCCAGGTCCGCAATTCTCCGCGCCGGCTCTTTTCGCCGCCATCTTCTTCGTTCTCGGCATTGCGGTGTCGCAGGTATTTTGGGCGCAGCCCGGAGAACTGTTTGCGGCGCTGCTGTTGTGTCTTGTCCTCGCAGCGCTGGCTGCCTGGTCTGCCTCGCGGGTAGCTCCAGCGGCCGCGGCGGTTGTGCTCCTTCTGCTCGGCCTTTTCTGCGCGGAAGTGCAGCTGCGTCCGCCTGTCACCACGCCGCTCAGCCGCATCGCCGAGCAAACGCCCACGCCCACTCCGTCGACGCGCCGGCTGGGCATTCCCACCGCGCATCACGTGGAAGGCGCCGTGGTGCGCACCATGCCGCTGCGTCTCATCGATGCGCAGGCGCCCTATTCGGACACGATGCGCCGCGAACAGAGCCAGCAGATCGATCTCCGCGTGGTCTCTGTTGACGGCGTGCCTTTGCCCCATCCCGAGGGCCTGCGCCTCACGCTCTACGCGCCTGCGGAAGCGAAGTTCTCTGCGATCCGTTGCGGCGGTGGCCTTGCCGGCGACGTGGAGATGCATACCCAGGAGCGCTTCCTCGATCCCGGCGTCTGGGATTCCGGGGCCTGGCTGCGGCAACAGGGCATTGCCGCTCTCGGCAGCGGCCATTGGGGAAATGTCACCGTGACTGCGACCAATCGCCGTCAAAGTTTTCCCTGCTGGCTGCATGGTGTGCAGCAGGCCGCCAGCGAACGCCTCGTCAGCTTTGCCGATGATCCCGCGCCGCGATGGATCCCCTCCAGCATGCGCCTCTCGCCGGACGACGCCGCGATGCTGACCGCCATGATCACCGGCGACCGGACTCTGCTCGGCCATCGCCTGCGCGTCGGCTTCGAGCGCACCGGGTCGTTCCACCTGCTCGTCGTTTCCGGGATGCACCTGGCCATCTTCTCGGGCATCGTCTTCTGGCTTGTGCAGCATCTCCGGTTCGGCCGTCGCGCGCGAATGCCCCGTGCGGCGGCTTCGCTCCTCACGATTGCCTTGTCGCTCGCGTATGCGCTCTTTACAGGCTTCGGCCAGCCTGTGCAGCGCGCCTTCTGGATGGTCACCCTCTACCTGCTCGGCCGCATCCTTTGGCGCGAGCGTCGTCCGCTCAACGCCATCGGATTCGCGGCGCTGGTGATGCTGGTGGTGAATCCGTCGGCGCTGCTCGACGCCGGCTTTCAGATGACGCTGCTCGCCGTCCTCGCTGTCGCCGGCATCGCTGTCCCCGCGGCGGAGAAGACCTTCGGCCCGTACCTGCGTGCCACGCGCCATCTTTCGCTGCTGCCGCTCGATCCCACGCTGCCGCCGCGCGTCGCGCAGTTTCGCGTGAGTCTGCGCATGCTCGCCGAAGCCCTGCGTCCCCTCGCCGGTGCGCGGATCGCCAACAGCCTCTTTCCCCGCTCGGTGCGCTTCGCGCTTCTTATCGTGGAACTGCTCACCACCTCGCTCGCCATCGAGTTGCTCATGGCTCTGCCTATGGCGTTGTACTTCCATTGCATCACCGCCGTCGCGCTTCCCGTGAATATCCTGATCGTTCCGCTGCTCGGCGTACTCCTGCCGCTCGCGCTTACCACTCTTCTGCTCGTGCTCACTCTGCCGAAACTGGCCGCGCTCCCGGCCATGGCGGTCGCGCTCCTGCTTCACGGCGTCAGCAGCCTGGTTCACACATTCGGAGCGATGCGGCTCGGCGACTTCCGCATTCCAGCGCCGCAGGCTCCGGCGATCGCCGCTGCTCTGCTTCTGACCGCGATGGCTCTTGCACTGATCCGCATGCGCCGCTTCGGGCTTCAGGTGGCTACCGCGGCGCTGCTGCTCGCCGCCGCTGTCATCATGGCGCCCCGGCCGGTCACTCATCGAGCCGGAGCACTGGAGGTTTCGGCGATTGATGTCGGCCAGGGCGATTCACTCCTCGTGATCACGCCCAACGGGAAGACCCTCCTCATCGATGCGGGCGGCATCGTCGGACCAGCCGGGCTCAGCGGCTCCGTCGCCGAACAGCGCGCGTCCAACTTCGATGTAGGCGAGGACGTGGTTTCGCCGGTGCTGTGGTCGCGCGGCATCCGCCGGCTCGACGCCGTGGCCATCACGCATGCTCATGCCGATCACATCGGCGGCATGCCCGCGGTGCTCGCCAACTTCAGGCCGCGTGAGCTGTGGATCGGCATCAATCCCCATTCCGCGCTCTACGACGCGGTGCTGGCGGAGGCTCAAACCACGCACACCCAACTCAACCATCACACCGCAGGCGACCTGTTCGCCTTCGACGACGTGAGCGTGCGGGTGCTGGCGCCGGAACCCGACTACCATCCCCAGGCGATTCCCACGAATAATGACTCGCTGGTGTTACAAATGCGCTACGGCAGCACCACCGCGCTGCTCGAGGGCGATGCCGAGGCGCCGAGCGAGGCGCACATGCTGGCTCGCGGCAATCTTCACGCCGATTTCCTCAAAGTCGGCCATCACGGCAGCCGCACGTCCACCACGCCGGAGTTCCTCGCCGCCGTGGCGCCGGCGTATGCTGCCATCTCCGTAGGCCGCAGAAATTTCTACGGCCATCCGCGCTACGAGGTCCTCGAAGAGTTGCAGACCGCCCGCGTCCGCACCTGGCGCACCGACATGGTTGGCCTGACCACGTTCTATCTGGATGGGAAACGCGTGCAGTCCGCCGTTTGGGCAGCGCCCTAAGCCACGGATCACCCCCGCCGGCTCAGTGCCCCGGCAGGATCGACTCCAGCGCGTCGCATGCTGCTGCGGCTCCATTCTCAGCGGCCACCTGCGCCGCAACCGCAGTCGCTCGCTCCGCGTAGCTTTTCTCTCGCAACAGTTGTTCGATCAGCCGCGCGGCCGGCTCTGCCTTGTACCGGCTCCGCCCCAGCACCTCCGCCACACCGAGTCTCCGCACGCGGCGCGCGTTGTCCGGCTGGTCGTGGCTGTAAGGCATCACCAGCATCGGCCGGCCAGCGCGCAGCGCCTGTGCGGTCGTCCCGATTCCTCCCTGATGCACGATGACCGAGGCGCGCGGAAAGATTTTCGAGTACGGCGCATAGCGCGCCACGCAAATGGAATCCGGCAGCCGGCGCTTCGGCAGGTTGCGATCGTCTGCGCCGATCAGCAGCACCGCCCGCGTACCAAGAATCTCCGCCGCCTCCGCGCTTTGCTCGTAAAAATCGCCGGCGTTCATCACCGCTGCTGAACCCAGCGTGAAAACCACAGGTGCGGGTCCAGCTTCGAGAAACGCGCTCAGCTCCGGCGACAGCCGGCCTTCGTCGCCCGTGCCGTCGTAGAAGGCAAAGCCCGTGGTCTTCACAGAGCGCGGCCAGTCCGGCTGCGGCTGGCCCATCGCCCGCGAGAACAGCGCCAGCGCCAGCCGATCGGAATGCTTCGCGTCGAAGATAGGGTCGCGGCCGCGCGGCAGGCCCAGCTCGCCTCGCAGCGCATACACCGGCTCCGGCCACGAGCGGGTGACGAATCGGGCAAACCGCGCCACCACATGTCCCAGCGGGGGAAACGCGCTCTGCATATGCGCCAGCATGGGATAGGGCGGGAGCACCGGGGGATCGTATGCCGAGAAGAACGAGAACGGCGCCAGCACGTACGACGCCCACGCGATGCCCGTCTTTTCCGCGACAATCGGCCCCGCGTACGCCAGCTCGCCGGTCACCAGCAGATCGGCGCCGCCGTCAGCGTCGACGGCAGCCATCAAATCCGCGTAGCTGTCGCGCAGTGACGGAAACAGAAACTCGCGGAGGCCGGTCTCCGTTCCGTGTTTGATGTCGTAGATCATGGCGATCAGCCGCGTGTCATTCGGATCCTGCTCCGGACGCACCGGCGCAAACTCAATCCCCAGCGGCTCGACCTTCGCGCGAAACATCTCCGGAATCGCCAGCACCGGCCGATGCCCGCGCCGCCTCAGCTCGAGGCACAGCGCGACGAGCGGGTTCACGTCGCCGAAGGTGCCGTAGGTGGAGAAGACGATGCGCATCGCTCAGAAGGACGCTTCAAACACGTGAAAGCGGCGCTCCAGGTCCCACTCCTGCCGCGCCTTTTCGCTCGCATGCACCAGCGTCGCGCACGCGCCGGAGGGTTCTGCCGCCCCCAGTTGCCCGCGGCATGCGGCGACCACCGTCTCCAGCTTCTCCGGCGTCACGCGTTCCCACAGGCTCGCGCCATGCAAAAAGCTGTGCTCGATCGAGGTCCGCGCCATCTGCTTCAGGTCGCGATAACTCAGCGGATACGTATCCGCCGCGCGCACATATTCGTGCGTCAGATCGATGCGCGACACGCCCTCGTCGTCCGTCGAGAGCGCCACCGGAACGCCCATCTTCCGGTAGAGCATGAACGGATGCTCGTCGCCCTTCACGTTCAGGATCACGTCGTTGCTGCTGAGATTGATCTCCACCATCACGTGCCGGTCGGCCATCTCTTTCATCAGCTCCCACGGGCGATCTTCGTACATCAGGTCGACGCCGTGGCCAATGCGCTCCGCATGTCCCTGCTCGACCGCCTCGCGAATGTGAAACGTCAGGCCATCGGGCGGAACCATCCCCGGCGCCAGTTCTCCCGCATGCAGCGCAATGTGCACCTTCGGATAGACGCCGTGCAGGTAGTCCAGCATGTGCATCTCGAGCGCGTATTCATGCATGGAGAGGTAGCCGTCTTCCGGCATAACGAAATTAAGGCCCACGACGTCGGGATCCGCGGAGGCGACCTCGAAGGCAAGCAGCGTCTGCGCGAACACCTGCTGCAGAGGAAATCCTCGCAGCACCTGATAAATGAAGCGCACCGTGACGCGGCAAGCTGCTGCTGCATTGGGCTGTCCGCAATGCTCGATCGCCTCGCGCTGGCGCAGCGCCTCGGTAAACTCCGCCTGATCCTTGCTCTTGTCTTCCAGAAAGCCGGGATCGGCCAGCAGTTTCTCGCGGATGCCGGCAAGGTCGTCGCTCCACCCGATCCGGAAACCCGCCGCCGTGGCCGCCTTGAAGTCCGGCGTCTGCATCAGCTCCAGATACTGCTCGTTCTGGGCCGCGGCGCGCGTGGCCACCTCGTCGATCCACTCGCCGGTGAAGCGCTTGTCGTCGCCGAACCGGTCAAAGGTATCGAAGAAATGATCGTGGCCGGAGTCGCCTGTCGTGGGGACGAAAGTTCGCATCGAGAACGCATCGATCAGCTCGTCATACAAGTGCTGGTTGACGGGCGCAGCGTTCGCGGGGACTTCCCCGGTGGGGCAGTCGGGCGCGTGGTGCTGAGGATCCATCCTGAGCTCGGCCGTGTTGATGCAGATGCCATCTTCGCCCGCTTCGCGGATGAACGTCTCGGCGTAGACCGCTCCGCTGAGGTGCATGTGCAGGTCGGCGCCCTTCGGCATCCGGTAGAGGAGGCCGCGGAGCGCGGCCGGACCCTCTTTGCGCGCCTCATCGACGGCCCGCGCGGCCCGAGCCTCGGCTGAGGGCAGCGCCTGCGCACGAAGCTGCGCGGCTCCACAGGCGAGCAGGACGGCAGAAAGTGTGCAGGCAAAGCGAGCTGAGCGAGAGGGGCGCGGCGAGAGCGAGGACAGGCGCACGAAGGGCAGAGCCATGGGTAAGGTCGATCCCCTGGAAGCGGTTGAATGCGTGCGAACCAGTGTACGCCGCGCCGCCGCCGGGAAGATGAATGCGCGCAACGCTTTGTTATACTGGCTGAGGTTGTTGGACGTGCGCGGCATCCCTTCCTGCGCGGTTTCTTCTCAACCTCTCAGCGCTGGTTTCACCTCCGGCGGCCAGGTAGCTCAGTGGTAGAGCGCGGCCCTGAAAAGGCCGGCGTCGGCGGTTCGATCCCGTCCCTGGCCACCACTCCGAATG
>JBARMS010000179.1:0-1780 GCA_049802575.1 Acidobacteriaceae bacterium
GGTTGCCGGATGGGATTCTGCCGCCATGGAACGTCGGTTCGGATCGATCTATACGACGGAAATGGAGCGCGCGGTGCTGCGCGCGGCACTCAAAGGCGACCCGCTGCCGATAGCGCAGCCAGGTTTCGCGGGCAACAGCGCGGAGCTGTTCTGAGTATGAGGGCCTGGGAGCCATGGCCGGAATCGGGAAGGCCGTTCCCGGTTGTGACTTTGGAGAGCTGCAGAGAATCACGAATCGCTCCGATTAGGGGATAGAGAGCCCATGAAGCAGGTGCTGACAGTGGATGACTCGGCGAGCGTGCGGCAGATGGTGAGCTTCACCCTGCGCAACGCCGGCTATGGGGTGGTGGAGGCCGTCGACGGGCGCGACGGAGCCGCGAAGGCGCAGGGGCAGAAGTTCGACCTGATCATTACGGATCTGAACATGCCGAACATGGATGGAATCGAGATGATCGCGGCCATCCGCAAGCTGCCGGGGTATGTCTTTACGCCGATTCTGATGCTGACGACCGAGTCGCAACCGGAGAAGAAAGAGGCCGGCCGGAAGGCGGGCGCGACGGGGTGGATCGTGAAGCCCTTTCAGGCCGAGCAGCTGACGGCGGTGATGCAGAAACTGCTGCGGTGAGGGAGCGGGGAGGAGCCACGGTGGAAGGAACATTTGATCGCGAAACAACGCCGGCGACGCTGCGGCTGGAGGGCGAACTGGAGATTGGCGACGCGGGCGAGCTGCAGGCGCGTCTGCTGGAAGCGCTGGCCCTGGGCCAGCCGATCCGGCTGCAGCTGGAGGGAATCACGGCGGTGGATGTGACTGGATTGCAGCTGCTGACGGCCGCGGAACGCGCGGCCCGGTCGCGCGGCGTGGCGTGGGAGGTCAGCGGCATTTTGCCCGAGAGCCTGCGGCAGCCGGCGGAAGACGCGGGATGGGAACGAGTACCGTTCGCGGGGGATGCGGCGTGAAGGAGATTGTGACGGGGAAGGGCAACAATCCTGAAGCATTCCGAGCAGCGTTCCGCGAGGAGGCGCGCGAGATCCTGGCGGATCTGGAGGCGTCGCTGCTGGAACTGAACCAGAGGCCCGGAGACGCGGAGCTGGTGGGACGAGTGTTTCGAGCACTGCACACGCTCAAGGGATCGGGAGCGATGTTCGGCTTCGACGATCTGGCCGCTTTTACCCATAACCTCGAGAACGCCTTTGACGAAGTGCGCAAGGGACGGCTGGCAGTAACGGTGGAGCTGGTGGACCTGGCCCTGTCAGCGCTGGACCAGATTCGGGCCATGGTGGAAACGCGGGCGGGCGACGCTGCGGTCGATCCCGACCTGTGCGCGAAGATTCTCGAGCGGGTGAGCAGAGTCACGAGAGGAGCCGAGCCACAGGATGAATGCGCGACCGCGGCGACACTTGCGTCGCAGGAACCAGGAGACAGGACGGAGCGAGGGAACAACATGCTGGAGACGCCGCAGCGGCGGTGGCGGATCGCCTTCGCACCCGGACCGGAGCTGATGCGAAGAGGGGCCGACCCGCTGCTGCTGCTGCGGGAACTGCGGCAGATGGGCGTACTGGAGGCGCGGGCGCACATCGAAGACCTGCCCTCTCTGGACGAGATGGATCCGGTGCGCTGCTACGCGCGCTGGGAGATGACGCTGACTACGGCGGAAAGCGCCGACGCAATCCGGGATGTCTTCATCTTTGTGGAAGACGCGTGCGATCTGACAATCGAGCGAGCGAAGGATACTGCCGCCGAGGCAGCCCAGCTTGAACCCCCAGCGTTGAATTCCCTGCC
>JBARMS010000180.1:0-10910 GCA_049802575.1 Acidobacteriaceae bacterium
GCGGGCATCCAGGGCATCGATCCCAGCGTCCTCTTCGTCGCGCGCGCCCTGGGCCTCACCCCCACGCAGCGCCTCTTCAAAGTCGAGCTGCCCCTCGCCGCATCCTTCATCCTCGCCGGCCTGCGCACCGCCACCGTCACCTGTGTCGGAATCGCCACGATTGCCGCGGCGGTCGGTGCCGGCGGCCTCGGCGAGCTCATCTTCCGCGGCGTCGCCTCCGTCGACAACGGCCTCATCCTCGCCGGAGCCATCCCCGCCGCGGCCCTGGCGCTTCTCCTCGATGCCGCTCTCGGCCTCCTCGAACGCCGCTTCCGCATCCCCGCGCCGGAGCCCGCGCCATGATCCTCTTCGCAACCGAGCGGCTGCTCTTCCGTCCCCATGAGCCGGACGACCGCGAGGCGTACTGCGCCATGGAGCAGGACCCTGAGGTGCGCCGCTACGTCGGCGGTGCGCCGCGCACGCGCGAAGCTGCGGAAGCAAAATTTCAGGGCGCGCTGCAGCCCCTTCCGCATCGCCTCCGCCTGTGGGCGACGATCCTCAAGGCGAATGGCGCGTACATCGGGCGCTGCGGCCTGTATCCCCATGTGGAAGTGGACTCGATCATCCCCGGCGAAGGCGTCCTGGCCTTCTATCTCGCGCGGCCGTACTGGGGGCAGGGCCTCGCCACCGAAGCCGGCTCAGCCTTCGTCCGGTTTGGTTTTGACGAACTTGGATTGCACAAGATCGTCGCCACTGTTCAGGAAGGGAACAGGGCCTCGCTCCGCGTCCTCGAGAAACTCGGATTCGCCCTCACCCAAATCGAACCCGGCCCCCGCACCTTCCACCACTTCGCGCTCCCGCGCCCGGACCTCTCCGTTACGCCAAATCACGCGTCCCTTCTACGCCCGCCCTCAGGACGAGAGCAATGAGGCTGACTGCTCACTGCTGGCTGCTTGCGCTCGTCGCCCTGGCGATGAGCGCCTGCTGCGTGGCCTGCGCCCCGCCCCGTTCCAACCACCCCGTCATCGGCGCCAAAAACTTCACCGAGCAGGTCGTCCTCGGTGAGCTGCTCGCCCAGGAAATCGAAGCCAAATCCAATCTCAAAGTCGAGCGCCGCTTTTATCTCGCCGGCAGTTACATTTGCCAGCAATCCATGCTCGCCGGCCGCATCGACGCCTACGTCGAATACACCGGAACCGCCCTCACCGCCATCCTCAAGCAGCCGCTGCCCGATCCCGCCCACCGCAATCCCGCCAACGTCCTCGCCACCGTGAGCCGCCTCTACCAATCCCGCTACCACATCACCGTCGCCCCACCCCTCGGCTTCGACAACTCCTTCGCCATGGTCATCCGGCCCGAGGACGCGCAGCGCCTGCATCTCTCCACCCTTAGCCAGGCCACGCAGGACACCCCGCACATGCGTCTCGGCGTCGGTTACGAATTCGAGCAGCGTCCCGACGGCCTCCACGGCCTCGAAGCCGCCTACGGCCTCCACTTCGCCGGTCCACCGCGGACGATGGATTTGGGTTTGCTCTACCGTGCCCTCAACGACCACCAGGTGGATATGATCGCCGCCAACACCACCGACGGCCCCATCCAGGCCTTCCATCTCACCATCCTCCAGGACGACAAGCATTATTTCCCCCCCTACCAGGCCGTCCCCCTTGTGCGCGACGACGCGCTCCGCCGCTGGCCGCAGATCCAGCTCGCCCTCAACGTCCTCGCCGGCCGCGTCACCGCCGATGACATGCGCGCGATGAACGAAGCCGTCGACGGCCAGCACCGCGACCCCGCCGCAGTCGTCCGCGAATTCCGCGCAGCCCACGGCCTCTGACGCGGACGCATCCGCCCCGCGATTCGCTATACTGCTCCAACCCAGTTATCTCCAGCCGCTCGGAGGCCTTCTTGTCACCCCGCAAGTCCGCATTCTCTGCCTTATGCGTTGCCACGCTTGTCGCCGCGTCCCTTACCGCCGCTTCTCAGGAGAGGAATCAGGACAAACCAGCCGACCAGCCCGCCCACCCCGCGCACGAAGCCTCCGCCATCCCCCCCGACTCCACCACCGAAGGCACCGTCACCGTCGAAGGCAAGCCCATCGCCTATCGTGCCGTTGCGGGCACGCTCACCGTCGGCTCCAGCGATGTGCAGGACGCGCAGCTCTCGCTCGACGGCCAATACCTGCCCGGCTACGGCGAAGACCTGCCCGCGAAACCCGAAGATCGCCCCGCCACCGCGCGCATGTACTACGCCGCCTACTTCATGAAGGACGCCCCCAAAGACCGCCCCATCACCTTCCTCTACAACGGCGGCCCCGGCAGCGCCACCATGTTCCTCCACATGGGCGCCTTCGGTCCGGTGCGCGTCGTCATGCCCGCCGACGCGCAGCGCCAGGAAGCCGCTCCGTACCCGCTCGTCCCGAATCAGTACTCGCTCCTCGATGTCTCCGACCTCGTCTTCATCGACGCCCCCGGCACCGGCTTCTCCCGCGTCCTGGGCAAAGACGCCGGCAAGGCCTTCTACGGAACCGATCCCGACGCCCACGCCTTCGACCGCTTCGTCCGCCGCTTCCTCACCCAATACGATCGCTGGAACTCGCCGAAGTTCCTCTTCGGCGAAAGCTACGGCACCACGCGCACCGCCGTCCTTACGTATCTGCTCGAGCGCCACCTCGATCTGAACGGCTCCATCTTCCTCTCGCAGATCCTCAACTTCGACGACTCCGCCGACGGCCCCGAAGGCAATCCCGGCACCGACAAGCCCTACTTCCTCGCCTTCCCCTCGATGGCCGCCACGGCCTGGTATCACCACCGCGTCCCGAATCAGCCCGCCCAGCTTGAGCCCTTCCTCAGGGAAGTCGAGCAGTGGTCGCTCGGCCCCTACGCCTCCGCGCTGCTGCAGGGCGCCGACCTGCCCAGTGACCAGAAGCAGGCCATCGCCGCCAAACTCGAAAGCTACACCGGCATCCCTGCCGCCTACTGGATCAAAGCCAACCTCCGCGTCAGCGGCGGCGAATTCTCGAAAGAATTGCAGTCGGAAGCAGGCATCACCACCGGCCGCCTCGATACCCGCTACCAGGGCCCCGATCTCGATCCTCTCAGCGAAGACGCCGGGTACGATCCCTTCTCCGACGCCCTCGGCGCCGCCTTTGACACGGCCGTCAACACCTACACCCGCGACACCCTCCATTACGGCGAGAACATGACCTATAAACCCAGCGCGCGCGAGCCCGACTTCCAGTGGGACCTGCGCCACAGCCCGCCCGGCAGCCGCGGCTGGGATGCCAGCGTCAACGTCATGCCCGATCTCGCCGCCGCCATGAAGCACAATCCCAAACTCAAAATCATGCTGATGGGCGGCTACTACGACCTCGGCTGCACTTACTTCGGCGCCGAGTTCGAAGATAAGCACCTGCAGATTCCCGCGTCGCTCCAGTCCAACATCAGTTATCACTTCTTTCAGACCGGCCATATGGTCTATGTCACCGAGCCGGCTTTGAAGGAACTCCACGACGACACGGCGGCCTTCATCCGCGCCAATCAGTCAGGCCAGTAACGGAAGCCAGGGCCTGTAAACAGGCCCTAAGTGCTTCCGGCTCACACGCGCAGCGTCCCACGACGGAGCAGGTACTGCGGTAACGTTGCCGCGCTGCCAAACGTGTGCTCTGGCCGCCGATCCCGGTAAGATGGGCCAAATGGGGTATTGTTACCGCCTGTGGATCGCTCTATTGATAAAGTAGATACTCAGTTCTGATAAAGCATGGTTGTGATCGACTGGCATACATTGCCGGACCTGGGAGCCGTCGCTCTGCTGACCTGCGCGTTTGGGTCGGTCGCGCGGCGTGGGCATACCTCTGTCTCGAGGCTCTGGCTCACCGGCTGGCTGATGATCGTCCTCCACTTCTTCGCCGATATGTTCTCGCCGGCGCCTGGGGTATGGGGCGTCCTCGCCTCCGTCGTCACCCTCAACACGCTGGTGTGGGCCGGGCTGCTCTTCATGTGGGCCTGCGTGCCCTATCGCAAACGCCCCTCGAGCCGCTGGATGATGGGCTCGCTCGTTTTCGCCAACACCCTCTACATCAGCCTCATCGCTACGGTTCCTCACCCTCGCTGGGAAGTGATCGGCGCCGCTGCCCTCTTTGCCGTGCTGCCCCTGGCCATTACGCTGAGCACGCTGCGTTCTTTCAACCATCCTCTGCGCTGGTCCCTGGTCCTGCCCAACGCGGCGCTGGCCCTGTTCCTGCTCCTCTTCCAGTCGCGTACGCCCGACGGCCCCGATCTGGCCCTCAACGCCGTCATCTTCACCGTCTACTTCGGCTGCTGCATCCATTTCTGGTACGCGTGGCGCCGCGCCTCCGCCGGGCCTCTGGTCACCATTGCCGGATTCTTCGCCTGGGCTCTGGTCTTCGTCATCGCCCCGTTCACCGATGCCTGCTGGCCCAATCTCCACATCGAGAACGAAGTCTGGAACCTGCCCAAGTATGTCGTCGCCGTCGGCATGATCCTGCTGCTGCTCGAGGAGCAAATCGAGCACAACAAATATCTCGCCCTGCATGACGAGCTGACCGGACTCCCCAACCGGCGCCTCTTTCATGACCGCATCACGACGGCTCTCCAGCGCGCGCGCCGCAACCGGTCCCGCGCCGCCCTCCTGCTCATCGATCTCGACCAGTTCAAGCAGGTCAACGACACCGTGGGCCATCATGTGGGCGACCAGCTTCTCCAGCACGTGGCCGACATCTTCCGCACCCGCGTGCGCCGCTCCGATACCGTCGCCCGCACCGGCGGCGACGAGTTTGCCGTCATTCTCGAGGAGCCGGTCAGCCGCCGCGATGCCGAGCTGGTCAGCGACTCCCTCATCGAATACCTGAAGCAGCCGATCAGTCTCAACCAGCACACCGTCACCATCGGCGCCAGCGTCGGCATTGCCATCTTCCCGGATGACGCGGCCACCGAGGAGTCCCTGCGCATCGCCGCCGACCGCAATATGTACGCCGACAAGAATGCATCGCGTCGCCGCGAGCCCGTCCCGGACCCCGCGCCCCGCCTGCATTCCTCCCAGCCGGCCAACAACTAACGTCGCGCCGAATACAGCCTGGGTGCCCACACCTCCCGGGTGCCCCACATCTGCCCGCCTTTGGCAGATGTGGGATTCCACGAACCCCAGGGCGCCTCACCCGTTGAGTCCCCATTGCGCCACGATTTCGGGGACCGGCGCAGTACCCAATTCAATTCACCTTTCGCGCTCTCCACCGGAGATACTCTGGCAACTCGGGCAGCTCAATGTAGCCGAGCGACTCCGGATTTGGTGGGAGAGTCGAGACCTCAACATGTCGAATCTCGGTGGCCGCGGTGCGTTCTCCAAGCCCCGTGTCCAACATCATGAGTACGGCATCGAGGACGTCTTCAGCGGGCTGGGGCTCTAACCCCGGAATCCCAATACGCAGGCCGAGCAAGCCGGGACAACCAGGATTTTCAAGCGGCAGGAACCACATCTCTCGCGAATCGAGCGACAAACCTGCGTAATCAGATTTGAAATCGAAGCCCATCCCTGGTTTGAGGGCGATAATTTGCCAGGCGGGCATCTCAGGAGCCGCTGCGACCAACGCCTCGGCGATATCGAACGCTTCAGGATTCCCTTGTGCCGTCACGATGAAATCACGAATGCCGTCATACGGCCTCGACATTTCAATCCACAGTCGCTCATCTACGTCGTGGAGTCGATCCAGAGCTAAATCCCAGAGCGGTTCGCTGGGACTTCTGAGTGAACGCAATTCAGGCTCGTTAACCTTGAACCAATTCCAAAATGTCTCCAAATTCTGCATTGACGGATAGTACGGCTGCGATATTACTCATTATCGCTGGTCAGCATTGGATCGCGAGCGCATACTCTCCCATCCGGAACGACCACACTCCTAAATGTCTCGCTCTACGCCCCTGCTTCCACCGGCAGCTTCGTCAGCGTGCGATGGAGGTGCGCCGTCGGATCCCCGGTAGGACGCCCCAGCAGGAAGCCCTGCGCTTCATGGCCTCCCATGATCTCGATCAGCTGCAGTTGTTCCGGCGTCTCGATCCCTTCGAAGATGATCCGCATCCCCAGCTCCTGCGCCAGGCTCACCAGCGTGCGCACCATCGCCCGCGTCTCGGTGCGATCGAGCAGGTTCTTCACGAAGGCGCGGTCGATCTTCAGCGCGTCGAAGCCCAGCTGCGGCAGGTAACTCAGGCACGAGTAACCGGTGCCGAAATCGTCCAGCGCAAACGTGACGCCGGCGTCGCGCAGCGCCTGCATCGACTTCGCCACCCGCTCCACGCCCAGCAGCGTCGACGATTCGGTGAGCTCCAGCTGCAGCAGGTGCGGGTCGAGCCCCGTTTTGCGCAGCGTCTCCATCACTTCGCCGGCAAACGCGTCGCGGGCGAACTGCATGCTCGACACATTGATGGCCACCTGCACCGGCTGGCCCGCGGTCGCCTGCCAGCTCAGCGCATCCGCGCAGGCGCGTTCCAGAACGTACGCCCCCAGCGCGTGGATCAGGCCGCTCTCTTCCGCGATGGGAATAAACGTCGAGGGCGGAATGCTTCCCAGCGTGGGATGATTCCAGCGCGCCAGCGCCTCGAACCGCGTGATGGTGCCGCTCGCCAGATCGAACTCCGGCTGGTAATGCACGAAGAGGTCGCGGCGTTCTGCCAGCGCGCGCCGCAGCTCGTTTTCCAGCGTCAGCCGCTCGCGAATCGCCTGGCCCAGGTCGCTGGTGAAGAACATGGCGCGGTTCCGGCCCGCCCGTTTCGCCGCATACATCGCGCTGTCGGCCTGCTGCAGCAGGTCCGTCTCGTCGTTCGCGTGATCCGGGAACGTGCAAATCCCCACGCTGGCGCCGATCGTGATCTCCTGCCCTGCGATCTGGAACGGCTGCTGCAGCGTGGTCAGCACGCTTTCCGCTGCCGTCTGCGCGTCGTCTTTCACCCCGATGCGGCTCAGGATGATCGTGAACTCGTCGCCCCCGATGCGCGCCAGAAAATCATCTTTCCGCGTGCGGGCGCGCAGCCGTTCCGCCACCAGGTTGAGCAGTTCATCGCCGGCCGAATGTCCCAGGCTGTCGTTCACCAGCTTGAACCCGTCCAGGTCGATATACAGCAGCGCCATCAGGCTGGCGTGGCGCCGGGCCGCGGCCACGCTTTGCGCCAGGTGATCGGACAAATGCCGCCGATTCGGCAGCCCGGTCAGTTCGTCGGTGAGAGCCTGCTGCGTCAGCCGCTCTTCCGCGTCCCGGCTGGCGCGATGCGCCTTCTTCAGCTCCGCCAGCATCCCGTTGAATCCCACCACCAGCTGCGCAATCTCCGCCGTGCCCCGCACCGAAACCTTGCCCTCGAACTCCTGATGGGCCGAGATCTCCCGCATCGCCCCCGACAAGTCGCTGATCGCCTGGGTCGTTTCCGCTGCCCTGCGCAGCGCGCGCCGCTGCTCGAGAATCCGCCTGCGCTGCACATTGCCCCAGATCAGCGCGGCCATGATCATCACGGCGAACGCGACGATCACGAACAGGGCATTGCGCAGATTCCAGTACGGCGGCGCCTTCACCACCACCACATCGGCGGGCGACCGCAGCAGAACCTTGAAGCTCACCGGCTGCTGGTCCAGCAGCAAATAGAGTTCATCCGGATCGACCTCGGCCGACGAGATTCCCGTCAGCCGCAACACACTGCCCTCCTCGGGACGCCAGTATTGCGCCGTTGCGTCTTCCGCGCTCAGCACGGCCGTAAACGTGTGAATCCCCGACTGCATCAGGAGGCTCTCTCCCGATGGGCCGTCGAGCACCGCCACCAGCTTGCCTTCCACCGTGACCAGCCGCGAATCGTACCCGCCCTCGAGAATCTGTTCAACCGCGGCCGGCTCCGGCGATGCCGGCTCATTCCGGCCCAGGCTGCGAAACGCCGCGTCGGTGAACACCGGGGAATACCGCCCCGCAATGGATGCGTAACCCACCGCCTCGACGCGATCGCCCACGCGCAGCGAACCCGTATTGCCGCGCACCTCCACCCCGCCGCTCTGGTCCTGCAGCCAGACCGCGCTCCGCGTCACCATCGTCACCGAGCCCTCGATCTTCACCCGATGTCCGAATCGCGCCGGCTGGGAAAATCGCAGCAGCGCGCCGATCGGCGTCGCCGGCGCCGCAAACGGGTCCCGCACGGCCGGCTCCATCACCTGGATGTTGCCCAGCGAAGCCACGGAAAGCTGATACCCCACCAGCTGCCGACGCGAGTTAAACAGCGTCCCAAAAACCCCGTTGACCGATACCCGCGCATCCACGAGCGGTTCCAGATCTTTCATCGGGATCCCAGGCGCCGTGAAGGTCTGCACCTGGCCGAAGTCCGTATACAGCCCGAAGCGCAGACGAGCAGACGAGGCTCCCCGGCGAATGGGGTGGATGATTCCCTCCACCCGCACCCATTGTGAATCCAGGGTTCCGGACTGTGCTTCGATCGCATCCACGCTGCGCGGAGACGGCAACCTCCCCCTGCCCTCATCCTGGATTTGCGGAGCCACCACCACAGGGGCAAAGTTTCCGGCGTTGGTGAGTCCGGCCACCCGCACCTTCTCGCCCGCCGGGAAGATCCCTCCGCCTGAATACTTCAAATAAAGGCCGCCCGTCGCGTCCTGCACGAACATCAATCCCCACTCGCTGTCGCTGTACGTGACCACCGCGTTCAGCCGCACCGGCAAAGCCTGGTTCGCGCGCTGGCTGGTGAGGGCCCGCACCGCCGCCACCGTGGTCAGCGTGTCCGCAGGGGCGCTGCTGGAGTTCGCCGGTATCGGCTCCGCAAGGGCAGCCGCTGTGGCATGGTACAGGCCGATGCGCAGCCCATCGATGCCAGGAAAGCCTTCAACCTCAATCGCCGTTCCCACGGGCAAATCGGGTACGCGCGCCACCTCGCATTCCATCGCGCCCCACGCATCTTCCACCAGCACCGCGCCCGGCGACGCCGGCGAGCCAATGCGCCCGCGCAGCCGCAACCGGTGCCCCTCGCGGATCGCCGGATCGCTGTAGATCTGCCGGATGCTCTCGAGCGGGGCTTCCCTGGGCGCAGCCTCATCGACCGCTGCAGCATCATCCGCCCACAGCAGCCGATCCGTGACTTCGCCTCTGCTGTCGCGGACCCGCTCCGGAACTCCCGTCACCGTGACCTCGGCGTCCACCAGCCCCGCCTGCGCCGCGTCTCCGCGCGGCAGCGCCACATCCACTTCCTGTCCCGACCGCCCCACCGTCAGGTGTTCCAGGCCATCCGCGCCGGGCTCGACATCGCGCACCACGCCCGTGAGCGCAACCCGCGTGTCGGTTTTTTCCCCTGTCGGAAAATCGTCCGGCGTCATCGGCGCGGCTGGCGGCAGCGGCGCCTGCGCGCGCAGCGCATGGATTGCGATGCGGTCGAGACGGACGCTGTCCGGCCCCACCGCGTCGTCGTAGTGGGCCCGCTTCACGGCTTCGAGGCCGACCGATTCTCCCACGTGTACGGCCGCCGCGCCCCGGGGCAGCGCCACCAGGATCGCTCCCGTGTCGTCCTGCATCCAGAATCGGCCGCCTGCGGGATCGACCGCGGTCACCACGCCCGCCAGCCGAACCGCGTCGCCAATCGGCCATTCCTGCAGTTGGCGAACCGTGTTCCGCGTGACGTAGAACCGGAAGTGGTGCCACGCCGCTGCGGCGACGCCCGCCAGCAACAGCAAGCTGCACGCGACGGGAATGGCTCTGTTTGCGAGTCGCTTCATCGGCATTGTCAGGCGCGATCCGATCTCTTTCGGGCTGCCCCTGCGATTCGCTCTTGCAGGCGTTCACCGAGCCAACGGCAGGGGGAGTCAACCGCTCGCCGGCGCCCTGGTTACCCAGTTACCAGCGGATCACTCAGCGTAACTTGCCGCTTTCGCCCCACAACATCCCCGAAAAGTTGCAACCCGAAACTTTTGTAATCGCAACGCGCACAAAGAGATGATCGGCAGCTCTCGCCGCGGCCTTTACGCCGCGTCCGCCCGCCCCAGACCCCGCCTCACTGCCAGTCGATGTGGATGCCCTTCGCCGCAATGGTAATGTTCGGCGGCTTCTGCCGCGTCAGCAGCCGGATGGTCTGAAACCCGCCCGTCAGCGCCAGCAGCGCCCCCGACCCCACCAGCAGTCCCAGCTTGCTCGTCGGGTCCGGGTCGAGAATCGCCGCCACCACCAGCCCCGCGCCGAACACCGTCAGCCCCGCCGACACCGACACCGCTGTCCACTCCCGCCGCGTCAGCCGCCCGGCCACGCCCATCTGCAGCAAACTTTGCGTCGCAGGATCGATCCCCACCGCCGCATCGTCCACCAGCTCCACAGCCGCGCGCTGCCGATAGGCCGCGGTCAGCCGCGCCATCCAGTCCTTCTCCGATGTGCGAATCGTCGTGTTCGGCGGCGCAAGCGCAGCGGGCTGATCGGGCGTGTCCATCCGCACCAGTGTAGTGCCCGCGCCGGTTCCCCCGCGCAACGCGGCGCTACGCCGTTCCGGAAATCATCACCACGGGAGCCGCCGCCGCTGCGCGCTGCCGCTGCTCCGGCGCAATCGAGCCCGCCAGCATGAGCAGCGCGCCCGCATAGCACAGCGTATCGGCAAAGTAGTTCAGATTCGTCCCCACGTCGCTGAACTTCGTCGCCAGAATCGGCCCGTAGACCACCAGCACCAGCCCAATCGCGACCACCCCGAAGAGCGTCAGCGCAGTGCGCGCGTAGCGATTCACCACCATCGCCGCGCCCGTGACGACCAGCGCCGCGCCGGTCCCGTAGCCAATGAGCCAGTGCAGCGGCATCCACGCCGGCAGCACCATCTCCAGCGGAATCACCGGCACGTGCTGCGGATGCAGAAAGTGCTCCACGCCATAGAAGATCAGGATGGCCCCGACCACCACCCGCGCGATCGCTG
>JBARMS010000181.1:0-10326 GCA_049802575.1 Acidobacteriaceae bacterium
GTCCCGGCGGGGATTCCGCGAATCTCGCCGCAACGCAAATTCAGTTTTTGTCTTTGTATCAGGGCACGAGTTCACTCGTGCCGTTCACGCCGAAAAAGAAACGGGCTTCAGGCCCTGCGCGCGAAGCGCCTCCGCCTGGACGGCCAGTCCCGCGAAGCGCCTCCGCCTGGACGGCCAGTGCCCTGGACGGCCAGTCCATTTACACTATCCCCAAACCCTGCACCCGGCCGGCCGCTTCTCTCGCTGCGCCCGCGGTGTATCCACAGAAGGCGGACATGCGGCAAAAAGTAGGCATCCTCGGGGCGACCGGCATGGTCGGGCAGCGTTTCATCCAGCTCCTCGAGAACCATCCCTGGTTTGAAGTAGCGTGGCTCGCGGCCAGCGACCGCTCCAGCGGCAAACCCTATGGCGAAGCCGCGCGCTGGAAGCTCGACACCCCGCTGCCCGACCGCATCGCGGCCATGCCCGTCTCGCCCGCCATCCCCGAAGGCGCGCCGCGCGTCATCTTCGCCGCGCTCGATGCCGACATCGCCCGCGAAATGGAGCCGGCCTTTGCCGCCGCCGGATGCGCCGTCGTTTCCAACTCCAGCGCATTCCGCATGCAGGAAGACGTGCCCCTCGTCATCCCCGAAGTCAACGCCGAGCACCTCGCGCTCGTCGAGCGCCAAAGCTGGCGCCGCGACTCCGGCGGCTACATCGTCACCAATCCCAACTGCTCCGCCATCGGCCTCGTGCTCGCGCTCAAGCCCATCGTCGAGCGCTTCGGCGTCGAAGCCATCTTCGTCAGCACCATGCAGGCCGTCAGCGGCGCGGGCTATCCCGGCGTCGCGTCCATGGACATCCTCGGCAACGTCGTCCCCTACATCAAAAATGAAGAAGAAAAGATGGAGGCGGAGACGCTGAAGCTGCTCGGCCGCCTGCGCGGCACATCCGTCGAGCCGCTCGCCGCCAAGATGAGCGCGCACTGCAACCGCGTTCCCGTCGAAGACGGCCACACCGAGAGCGTGAGCATCCAGCTCAGCCGCAAAGCCACGCGCGACGAGCTCCTCGCCGCATGGTCGGAGTTCGCTCCCCTCCGTGGACGCGATCTGCCCACCGCTCCTGCGAAGCCCGTCGAATTCATCGCCGCCGACGATCGTCCGCAGCCGCGCCTCGATCGCATGCGCGGCCGCGGCATGACCGCCGTTGTCGGGCGCTTGCGCCCCTGCAATCTGCTCGACTGGAAATTCACCGTCCTCTCCCACAACACCATTCGCGGCGCAGCCGGCGCGGCCCTGCTCAACGCCGAATTGCTCGTCTCGCTCGGCAAACTCGACCCGGTGCCCGTCCCCGCATGAATCGCCTCGTCGTCATGAAATTCGGCGGCACCTCCGTCGAGGATGCGAAGGCCATCCTGCGCACCGCCGGCATCGTCGCGGGTCGCGTCGCCAAAGGCCTGCAGCCCGTCGTGGTAGTCAGCGCCATGGCCCGCGTCACCGACCTGCTCATCTCCGCGGCAGCCACTGCGTCGCGCGGCGACCGCGCCAGCGCCCTTGCCATCACCGAGCGCCTCCGGATCCGGCATCAAGACACAGCCGCGCAAATCGCCGCAGGCCCTGCGCTCGAGCACGACCCCCTCGCCGTCATGCGGCCCGATCCCGAGCTTGTCGCCACCCATGCCTGGATGGAAACCGAGTTCGACGGCCTCGACGAAATCCTGCGCGGCCTCGCCGTGGTCGGCGAGCTCACGCCGCGCATCTCCGACATGATCGTCTCCTACGGCGAGCGCATCTCCAGCCGCATGATCGCCGAAGCTTTCGTTCGCACCGGCCTCAACGCGGCGCACGTCGACGCCCGCCAGTGCATCGTCACCGACGCGCAGCACGGCAAGGCCATCCCCCACGACGCGCTCATCGAGCAGCGCCTCAAGGAGCATGTCGCTCCGCATCTTGCTGAAGCGCGCGTGCCCGTGATGGGCGGCTTCATTGGATCGACGGAGCGGGGTGTGACGACCACCCTCGGTCGCGGCGGCTCCGACTTTACCGCAGCGCTGGTCGGCGGCGGCATCGACGCCGGAGCCATCGAAATCTGGACCGACGTCAACGGCATCATGACCGCCGATCCGCGCATGTGTCCCGACGCCCTGCGCGTGCGCACCATCAGCTTTGAAGAAGCGGCGGAGCTGGCCTACTTCGGCGCCAAAGTGCTGCACCCCGCAACCATTCTGCCCGCCGTGCGCAAGAACATCCCCGTCCTGGTGCTCAATTCGAAGAACCCGCAGAACGAGGGCACGCGCATCATCGCGCTGGCGCCGCATTGCCGCAGCCCCTTCAAGTCCATCGCCGTCAAAAAGCGCCTCACCATCATGGATGTCGTCGCCAGCCGCATGCTCATGTCCCACGGCTATCTCCGCTCCATCTTCGAAGTCTTCGACCGGCACAAATGCCCGGTGGACATGGTTTCGACTTCCGAGGTGAGTGTCTCCCTCAGCCTCGATTCGAACGAGAAGCTGCCCGCCATTGCCGCCGACCTCAGCAAGCTGGCCGACGTGAAGTACGAGGGCCGCAAAGCGCTGGTCTGCATGGTGGGCGAGAACATCCGCGGCCAAAACGGCATCGCCGCGCGCGTGTTCCAGGCCATCCGCCACGTCAACCTGCGCATGATTTCCCAGGGAGCATCGGAAATCAACATGAGCTTCATGATCGAAGAAGATGACGCCGAGGAAGCGGTGCGCTCGCTCCACCGCGAGTTCTTCAGCGATCCCGATCCAGAAATTTTCGACGTGGCCGAGCGCGCCGCGCAGGCGTTGACGGATTCCTGAATCGTTCTTCGCAACATTGTGGTGTCCCGGAGGTTGTGCCGCGAAGGCGCAGCATCAAAGGGATCGACGAAGCGCATCCAGTGCCGCGAAGCGGCACGACGGTAGAAGCCCCGGCCTTGAGGCCGGGGAAAACACGCAGCAGAGAAGAAGGGGCTTCAGCCCCGGGTTTTGTTTTCGTATCAGGGCACGACTTTTGCAGCCTGCGGAAATATTCTGAACGGTTTTGTTTTCGTATCAGGGCACGACCTGAAAGCCTGCCCTGAGCGAAGCGCCGAAGGCGCGTAGTCGAACGGGTGCCGTAAAGGCCTCAAAATACGTCGGGCTTTAGCCCCTGAGGAATGTCCTCCCTCGCTGCCTTCCTTCGCGGGCTGTTGCAACGCGCTTCGGCAACACTACACTGGCAGGGTGGCGCAGGAGAACGCAATGCTCTTTCTGGTCCTGGGACGCGGCAAAACCGGCAGTCTGGTGGCGACGGTCGCCTCGGAGCGCGGCCACAGCGTGCGCGTGGTCGGCGAGGAAGAGAATCGCAACGCCATGGCGCTCAACGCTCCTTTTCTCGCCGGCTTCGACGCGGTCATCGACTTTACTACGCCGGAAGCGGCGGTGCAGAACATCCGCGCCTGCCTCGCCAACAGCGCGCGCGTGGTCGTCGGCACCACCGGCTGGTACGCGCATCTCGACGACCTGCGGCAGTTATGCTCGCGTCGCAACGGCGCGCTGCTCTACAGTTCGAATTTCTCCATCGGCGTGCAGGCGCTCTTCCGCCTCACGCGCGAGTTCGCCCGCGACCTGCCCGGCTACACGTTCCGCGTCACCGAAACACACGCGGCCACCAAGAAAGATGCGCCCTCCGGCACCGCGCTCACGCTGAAGAAGATTCTCGAAGCATCGCGTCCCGGCGTGAACGTCGAAATCGCCTCCGCCCGCGAGGGCGACGTTCCCGGCATCCACGTGATCGAAGCCCGCTCGGAGAACGATGTGCTCCAGTTGCGCCACGAAGCCTTCTCGCGCCGCGGCTTCGCGGAAGGTGCCGTCCGCGCCGCCGAATGGATCGCCGGCAAAACCGGCTGCTGGGACTTCCAGGACATCGCCGGCGAAGTGTGAGAAACAGCCGGGTGCCCTGCATCTGCGCGGTTTTCGCAGATGGCGATTCCGCCCAGCTTCCGGACTACCATCCGCATTCGCTGACTCGCCGACTCGCTGACCCGCTGACTCGCCCTACCCGCTACCTTGCTACACTCGTCTTGTTATGGATTTGCAAGGCTGCGGCACGGCGCTGGTCACGCCGTTTCGCGCAGATGGAAGCATCGATGAGCGGGCGCTGTACGACCTCGCCCGCTGGCAGGTGGATAGCGGCGTCGATTGGCTGCTGGCCTGCGGAACAACCGCCGAAACCCCCACCCTCGACGATCAGGAATGGCTGCAGGTGATCCGCATCATCGCCGAGGCGGTGGGCGGCCGCGTGCCCGTTTGGGCGGGATGCACGCACAACGCAACGCGCCAGGCCGTCGCCAAAGCGCGCGCCGCGGCGCAGGTTCCCGGCGTCACCGCCATCCTCAGCGCCAATCCGTATTACAACAAGCCCACGCAGGAAGGGCAGTTCGAGCACTTCAAAGCTGTGGCCCAGGCGGTCAGGCTGCCGGTCGTGCTCTACAACATCCCCAGCCGCTCCGCCGCGAACCTCGAGCCCGCGACGGTGCTGCGTCTCATCGAGGCCGCGCCCAACATCGAAGCCATCAAGGAATCGAGCGGCAACCTCGTGCAGATCACCGACCTCATCACTCAGGCGCCGCGCAGCTTCCGCGTCTATTCCGGCGACGATCTCATGGCGCTCGGTGTGCTCGGCGCCGGCGGCGCGGGCCTCGTCTCGGTGGTCTCCAATCTCATCCCGGCCGAAACCACGGCCATGGTGCGCGCGGCGATGGCCAATGACTGGGCCACCGCGCGCCGCATCAATCGCAAATACTTCCGTCTCATGCAGGGCATCTTCAAAGAGACCAGCCCCGGGCCGGTGAAAGCGATCCTCGCCATGATGGGCCGCATCGGCGAAAACTACCGCATGCCCATGGTGCCCGTTGCGCCCACCACGCGCGCGTTGCTCGAGCGCATGGCTGGCGAGCTCGGCCTGCTCGTCCACGGCCCCCAGCCCGAAGGCGACCTGCGCATGTTCTGACCGCTCCGCCGCTCATTCAGCCAGGAATCTGAGCCGATTCGCAATCCAGGCGCAAAGCCATTGCGTCCTCATCTCCCCCGTGTCATCCCGAGCGCAGCGAGGGATCCGCGGTAGCTCTCTCGACATCCCGCCCGTGTCATCCCGAGCGCAGCGAGGGATCCGCGGTTGCTTCTGTATCCAGGGGGCTCAGGATGCCGCGAAGAGCATGCATGGTAGCAAATGATTTTCATCGCTGACGTGACCCCGAAAATCCGGGACACAACAAAGTCCCCTACCCCCTACCCGCTACCCCCTACCCGCTACCCCCTACCCGCTACCCCCTACCCCGCTATCGGCATCATCCTTCACGCCTCGCTGAAATTTTGTGACCTTTTCTCCCCTTACTCCGTCTAAGTTAACTGAGAAGTTATCATAGCCGGATGCGACGAAGAGCGCGCCGGCGCGCCTCTTTTTTTACCAGAAGTATTGGGAAATCTCTCGACCGGGCCCCGCGCACGGCGAGATCTTTTTACGAGGTCCATGTGATTCGCAGTCTTCCGTGCCCCCCCAGGCCCGCGTTTTCCGCGGTGAGCCTTGCCTTCCTCTTTCTCCTCGCCGGAATCATCGTTCCCTTAAGTATCGCTCCGCCCGCCGCGAGTGCGCAGACCACCGTCTCCGGCGATTTGGCAGGAACCATCACCGATCCCTCCGGCGCGGTCATTCCCAACGCCACCGTGACCCTGACCAATACCGCAACCGGCACCAGGCAGACGGCGAAGTCCGCGGGCGACGGCACTTACCGCTTCGCGCTGCTCAATCCAGGCCGCTACACGGTCAGCGCATCGGCCTCCGGTTTCGAGTCGGCGCAGACCCAGGTGAATGTCGCGGTCGGCACGGCCGCCAACGCCAGCCTCAAGCTGACCGTCGGCTCGGCGACCCAGACCGTGCAGGTGACCGAAGCCGCGCCCCTGCTGCAGACCGAGAACGCCGACGTCTCCACCACCTTCGGCACCGAGCAGATTCAGTCGATGCCCAACCCCGGCAACGACATCACCTTCATGGGCCAGCTCGCGCCCGGCTCGGTCATCAACAGCACCAACCAGGCCGCCAACGGAATGTTCGGCTACGGTAACTTCTCCAGCTTCGGCCTGCCCGCGACCTCGAATAACTTCACCGTGAACGGGACCGACGAAAACGATCCCTTTTTCAACGTGAATAACTCCGGCGCGACCAACTTACTCCTCGGCAACAATGAGATAGCCGAAGATACCGTCACCAGCAACGCCTATAGCTCGCAGTTTGGCGGCCTCGGCGGCGCACAGCTCAATGAGATCACGCGCTCCGGCAGCAACCAGTTCCACGGCAACCTGGTCTACTGGTGGAACGGCCGCATCATGAACGCCAACTCCTTCTTCAATAACCAGCAGGGCGTGGCCCGTCCCTTCGTGAACGACAATCAGTGGGCGGCGTCGATCGGCGGACCCATCCGGCGCGACAAGCTCTTCTTCTTCCTCGATACCGAAGGCATCCGCTTCATCTTTCCCACCAGCAATCAGGTCTTCATCCCCAGCGCGAGTTATGAGGCCTCGGTGCTCGGTTCCGTGGCCGCGAATAACCCCGCCGAGGTCCCCTTCTACCAGCATCTGTTCTCCATCTATAACAGCGCGCCCGGCGCATCCCGCGCCATCCCCTGGGTGCAGGGCGGCGCTGCTAATCCCGACGTTAACACCTTTCGCTCCACCGCTTCCTCCGGCGCGAATGAGTGGCTCATGACCGGCCGCCTCGACTACACCATCGGCCAGAACGACCGCATCTTCGGCCGCTACAAGATGGATCGCGGCTTCCAGCCTTCGTACACCGATCCGCTCAGCCCCACCTTCGATCTCGTCAGCCATCAGCCGCAGTACGAAGGCCAGCTGATCGAGACGCATTCCTTCTCCCCGAACATCGAAAACCAGCTCCTCGTCAACGGCGCGTACTACAGCGCGATCTTCGAGCCGCCCAGCATCAGTGCCGACGAGTCGCTCTTCACCGGCGGATTTATCTTCCAGGATATCGCCGGACCGAATGGCCTTACCGACCAATTCAATAACATCAACCCCTACGGTTACTTCTTTAACGGCCGCAAAGCGACGCAGTACGGTGTGGCCGACGACGTGAGCTGGACGCGCGGCGCGCAGACCCTGCGCTTCGGATGGAACCTCAAGCGCGACGATATCTCCGACTATGATCCGCTCGAGCTCAACTATCCTCTCAATGTTGCGTTCGGGCCATCGCAGGCCGCAGCCTTCGGCGCGCCGGCTCTCAGCTTCAACAACGGCTACGCCTTTGAGACGGAGCAGGACTTCCCCCTCCATACCAGCCAGCCCATCGGGCTCTATCAAATGGGCGCCTACGCCGAGGACGACTGGACCGTGCGCCCGAACTTCAAGCTGAATGTCGGCCTGCGTCTCGAGCACAACTCCAACCCTGTGTGCGAGACGAACTGCTTCGCCCGCCTCTCCGGCGACTTCTATAACTTATCCTCGGCCGGCGCCACGCTCACCGATCCCGCCAGCGTGCCCTATAACTCGCTCATTGCTTCCGGCGAGCATCGCACCTTCGCCGGTTACCAGCACATCGCTTACGAGCCGCGCATCGGCTTCAATTACTCACCGCGTACTGACTGGGTCGTGCGCGGCGGCTTCGGTATGTTTGCCGATGTCTTCCCCGGAACCATCGCCGACTCGCTGCTCTTCAATCCTCCCAACGACATTGGCTTCGCGGTCATCGGCGGCCTGCTCGATCCCGCCATGCCGGGCAGCGGCAGCCAGATCGCTGCCGGCGATGCATTGGCCTTCCGCGCGGCTTTCCCGGCCGGCGGCAGCGCCACCAGCATCGCGGCTGCCAGCCCCACCTTCACCTCGCCCTCGTTTACCTCCGCGTCGCAGCACATTAAGTACCCCACGTATTACGAGTGGAGCATGCAGGTGCAGCGGCAGTTTGGGCGCGATACGGCCGTCACGCTGGGCTACGTCGGCAACCGCGGCTATCACGAGCCCAACCAGGAGAACAGCGCCAACGCCTTCGGCTTCCCAGGCTTGCCGAAGACCGCTCCGCTGCCTTCGTTCGGCCAGGTGAACCTCATCGAGAGCGAAGCGAACTCCAACTACAACGGCGCAACAGTAACTCTGAACCATCGCGAGAAGTATGTTACGGTGACGGCGAATTACACCTACTCGCACGCGCTCGACGAGATCTCCAACGGCGGTTTCCTGCCCTTCAATCCCGGCAACACCACCTTCCCTGAAGATCCGTATAACCTCAGCGCTAACTACGGTAACTCCGATTACGACGTGCGCCACAACCTGACCGGCGACTATGTGGTCACCCTGCCTTACTGGCATCGCTCCCGCATGCTCACCGATCTGTGGCAGTTCTCCGGCACGGTCTTCTACCACACCGGCTTCCCCTACAGCGTCACCGACACCAACACCTCGACCGCGCTGAACGGCAACAACTACTATGGCACGCTCTTCGCCGATCAGGTGGCGACGCCGTCGAACCGGCAATGCTCCGCATCGGCGGTGGTCAACTTCAATACCGGCGCGGGCTCGCCGTGCCTCGCCGCGGCGGACTTCGCACCGGCCACCGGCTTCGGCCAGGGACGGCGCAACGCCTTCTTCGGCCCGCATTATGTCGATACCGACTTCGCGGCGCAGAAGGGCTTCGGCGTTCCCCACCATGAGGGCATGCGCTTCATCGTCGGCGCGCAGGCCTTCAACGTGCTCAACCATCCCAACTTCGCGCAGCCGGTCAGCGACATCAACAGCCCGCTCTTCGGCCTGATTGACGGAACCGTCAGCACGCCCACCAGCATCTTCGGCAGCGGGCTGGGCGGCGACGCTTCCCCGCGCATCATCCAGTGGAAGGGAACCTTCCAGTTCTAGGTGGAAGTTGACGACGCGGCGCCCGCCCGGCAACGGGTGGGTCGCCGCGTCGACAGCAGCACCGATTTTGCAATCGGGCCGGAGTTCCAGCGACGGGCGATCAGCTCTCCGGTGCGCTGCGGCGTTTCGGTTTCCCTCGATGCTCGGACCGGAGAAATCTTCCTCTCACGATGCAGCGGGCACAGCTTCGTCCGTCGCGGCGCGCGGCGCGGCGGCTTCGGCTTTGTTCCTCTGGATCGCGTTGTAACTCGAGCTGGCGTACTCGCGCACTTCTTTTTCCCCGGCGGTCGGGATGAGGCAGCGGTACCACGCGGCGATATGTTCTTCGCGCCAGTCGTCCATGTCCCGGAAACTGTGGCGGAAAGGCGGGGTTGAAGGGAAGATCCTTCGGGCCGCACTGCGCGGGGTTGGCGATCGCATCGTTGTAGGCGCTGGCATCGGCGCTGCGTCCCGCGACAATGGCATTTTGCATGTACGGATGCGCCTGGCGCATCTGCGGATGACCCGCCTGGAGCGGCCCCTTCATGCGCACGCGCCACGCTTCCCCGTCCTCGTCTTCCGTCGCCGTCAGATTGGCGGAAATCTCGCGGCTCAGGCGCCCCATCGCCTTGTCCCACTCCCCACGCAGATCGGCAAAGCGCGGCTCCCTGCGGCGGAGGGAGGGCAGCGGCTCAGTCTCAGGCTCGACCTCTGGTTCGACCACAGGCTCGGGATCTGCGTCCGCAGCGCACGCTTCGACAAGATCCGCCGCGGACTCAGCATCCGCCGGGTGCCCCATCCAAGCCCGGTTTTGGCTTGGGTGGGATTCCACGGGCGTTCCGCATGCCACATCACCTGGGTGCCCCATGTCTGCGCGGTTTTCGCAGACGTGGGATTCCACAGAGTGTGTGGATTCCACAGTCGTACTTGCTAACTCGCTAGCGGGCTGACTTGCCGGCTCGTTAACTAGCTTACCCGCCAAATCGCTAACTGGCTGACCAGCTGACTCGCCCACTGGCTGACTCGCCGCCGCCAGCTTCCTCTCCATCTTCTCCTGCTCTAACTTGCGCTTCTCCTGCGCCCGCTCATAGAGCAGCAGGTCCAGCGCCATGCGGCAGCCGTAGAGCATCGCGCGTCCGTTCGCCGGAGGGATCGCGCCCATCGCCAGTTGCCGGTTGGTCTGCGAGATCACGAAGCGGATCGAAGCCGGGTCCTCGAGCAGCGGCACCTGGATGGGGTAAAGCGGATCGGTGTCGTTGTAGCGCTGGTGCACGTGGCAGAGCCGCTTGCCGGTCGCCGTGGTCGCCTCGCAGCGCACCCCCGATTCGTGAACGTGGGCGCACTCGTGGTGCGCGGGCCGGTTCCAGTTCCCGACGCGCGTCGCCGCGCCGGCTTCAGCCTCCTGAGCCATAAGAAAACTCCTCTTGTTTCGGTAAAGGCACGTGCCGCGTCGTGCGCAGCACGAC
>JBARMS010000182.1:0-16444 GCA_049802575.1 Acidobacteriaceae bacterium
CACCCTGCTTGCGCTCGCCGGCGGCGTGCTGGGTCTAGGACTCGCGGCGCTCGGAGCCCGCGCCGCCGTGGCTCTGGTCCCGGAAGCCCTGCCCCGCTCCTCTGACATCCACCTCAGCTTGCCGGTCCTTGGTTTTGCGCTTCTCACCTCCCTCCTCGTCGGCATCCTGTTCGGCGTTCTTCCCGCGTGGAAGATCGCCGCCCAGCATCCCCAATCCGCACTGCGCGAAAGCGGCAGCCGCACGGTGCATGGCTCGCGCCATCGCACCCAGGATGCTCTCGTCATCTTTCAGATGGCCGCTGCCCTGGTGCTGCTCGCCGGCGCCGGCCTCATGATTCGCAGCCTGCTCACTCTCGGCCATACCTCGCCGGGATTCGACCCCCATGGCGTGCTCCGCTTCAGCGTCGCCGCGAACCACCTTTCTGAACTCGCGACCCCGGCCGGAGAGCGGGCCTATCGTCGCCGCCTCGACGAGATCATGCGCAGCGTCCCCGGCGTCTCTGCCGTTTCGCTCACCGAAGGGGGACTGCCGATGGCCGGGGACAACGAGGAGCAATTCTGGCTGCAGAATGAGGTGAAGCCCGCCGGGGTCACCGGCCTGCACTTGTCGCTGGTCTACACAGTCGAGCCCGATTACCGCCAAACCATGCGCATTCGGCTGCTGCGCGGCCGCTGGTTCACCGATGCCGACGATGCCAATGCCCCGCGCGTTGTCGTCATCGATGAAGATCTGGCACGCCGCTACTTCGCCAATGCCGATCCCCTCGGCAAGATCATCCATCTCAGCGACCTGTCAGATTCGCAGGCTGTGGTGGTGGGCGTCGTGGGGCACGTGCTCCAGTTTGGGCTCGACAACGACGCAGGCTTTTCCATTCGTTCCGAGATGTATCTGCCTCTCGAGCAGGCCGACACTGCAACCGGCGGCTTCTTCTACGATGTCGTCGTTCGCGCTGCCCATCCCGAGACCGTCTTTCCTGACCTGCAGACCGCCCTCCACCGCATGAATACGGCCCAGGTGGCCTGGCGTCCCTTGACCATGAATCAGATCATCGACAGCTCTCTCGCTGCGCGCCGCTTCTCCATGATCGTGCTTGGAGCCTTTGCCGTTCTGGCTCTGCTGCTCGCCTCCGTCGGTCTCTACGGCGTCATCTCCTATCTTGTCGGCCAGCGCACGCAGGAGATGGCCGTGCGCATGGCCCTTGGCGCCGATCGGAACCACGTTCTGCGCCTCATTCTCGGTCGCGGAGCTGCGCTGACGGCCATCGGCGTCGCCGCCGGCACAGTCGCCGCGCTCGCCGTCACGCGCTTCATGGCCGGCATTGCTCTCGCCAGTTCTTCCCTCATTTACGGCGTACGCCCCTGGGATCCGGCGACGATGCTGGGGACCATCGCCGTGCTCATGCTCGTGGCGCTCGCCGCCAGCTATGTGCCGGCCCGCCGCGCCGCCTCAGTCGATCCCATGCAGGCCCTGCGCTCGGAATGACCAGGCAGAGAAGCAGCGCGGCATTCCGCGCGCGACGTCCTCTCCCGCGCCGCGTCTATACTGTTGACCTCATCTCCTGCTCCCTCCCTCCTGATGGGCTGCTTTTCTGACTGCCTGGCGTCGTTTCGAACGGAGGAAGTTCGATGCACTGCGAAGCTCCGCGTCGCTGGTTGTCTTTGACAGTCGCCCTCCTCGTGCTGGCAAGCGCGGGCTGCGGTACCACTGTTCCCGTCACCGCCGTTCCGGACTTTACCTTCGCGAACAGCCCTGCCACGGTCAACCTGACGGCGGGCGGCAGCGCCCAGGCGGTGACCCTTACGGCCACCGCCATCAACGGCTTCTCCGGAACCATCAGCGTGGCCGTCAGCGGGTTGCCCACCGGCGTCACCGTGAAACCCGCCACCATCACGCTCACGCCGGGAACCCCGCTGCAGGTGAACCTCACCGCGGACTCCAGTGCAGCCGCCGCCAGCGTCACCGTCACCTTCACCGCGACCTCCGGCGCGCTCACCCATTCCGCAACTCTCGCTCTCACCGTTGCCGCAGCCGCGTCCAAACCCGACTTCAAATTCTCCATCAGCCCCACCAGCCTCACTCTCACCGCGGGCGGCAGCGCCGAACCGCTCACCCTCACCGCCACCGCCGTCAACGGGTTGACCGGCTCGATTCAGGTCGCCGTGAACGGCCTGCCCTCCGGCGTCACGTTTTCGCCTTCCACCATCACGCTGACTCCCGGAACTCCGCTGCAGGTGAACCTCACCGCAGACTCCAGTGCAGCCGCGGCCAGCGTCACCGTCACCTTCACCGCGACCTCCGGCGCGCTCACCCATTCCGCAACACTCGCTCTCACGGTTGCCGCAGCGACAACCGCCGGCCGCGATGTCACCGCGTACCACTACGACGCGGCACGCGACGGCCTCAACTCCAGCGAGACCACCCTCACCACCTCCAACGTCACCTCGTCGAAATTCGGCCTGCTCCGCATTCTTCCCGTCGACGGCGTGGTCGACGCGCAGCCCGTCTATCTCGCCAACCTCGCCATCGGCAGCCAGCAGCACAACGTCGTCTTCGCCGTTACCGAACACGACAGCGTCTATGCCTTCGACGCCGACTCCGGCACGCAGCTCTGGAAGAAATCCGTCCTCGCCGCGAATGAGACACCCAGCGGCGATCACGGCTGCGGACAAATTTCTCCGGAAATCGGCATCACCTCCACGCCCGTCATCGATCGCCAGGCGGGTCCGCACGGAACCATCTTCGTCGTCGGCATGTCGCTCGACGCGTCCGGCGCGTACCATCAGCGGCTGCACGCGCTCGACGTCACCACCGGCGCAGAGATTTCCCCCAGCCCCACCGAAATCCAGGCCACGTATCCCGGCACTGGCGACAACAGCTCCGGCGGTAAGGTCGTCTTCGATCCCGGCCAGTACGCTGAGCGCGCCGGTCTGCTGCTGATGAACGGCGTCCTCTACCTGGGCTGGACCTCCCACTGCGATTCCGGCCCCTACACCGGCTGGCTCATGGGCTACAGCGAGACGACCGTCGCGCAAACCACCGTGCTCGACCTCACGCCCAACGGCACCGAGGGCTCTATCTGGATGGCCGGCGCCGGCCTCGCCGCCGACGCGAGCGGCAACCTCTACGTCCTCGACGCGAATGGCACCTTTGACACCACGCTCGACGCGAATGGCTTTCCGTCGAAGCAGGACTACGGCAACGGATTCGTCAAGGTTTCAACGAGCGGAGGCAAGCTCGCCGTCGCCGATTACTTCGAGATGGACAACACCGTCGCCGAATCGAATGCCGACGAAGATCTCGGCTCCGGCGGCGCGCTCGTCCTGCCCGATTTCACCGATGCCTCGGGAACCGTCCGCCATCTCGCCGTCGGTGCCGGCAAAGATGGCCAGATCTACATCGTCAACCGCGACTCCATGGGCAAGTTCAGCGCGAATAACAACAACGCTCTCTATCAGCAGATCAGCGGCGGCGGCAACGGCGTTTGGGCCATGCCGGCGTACTTCAACAATACCGTCTACTACGGAGCCGTCGGAGACAACCTCAAGGCCTACCCCATCGCGAACGCGAAATTCGCCACCAGCCCCGCCATGCAAACCACAACCAGCTTCGAATATCCGGGCACCACGCCATCGGTCAGCGCCAACGGTACATCGAATGGCATTGTCTGGGCAGTCGAGAATTCCTCGCCGGCCATTCTCCACGCCTATGACGCTGCCACGATGCAGGAGCTCTACAACAGCAACCAGGCCGCCAGTAGCCGCGATCACTTCGGCAACGGCAACAAATTCATCACTCCCATGATCGTGAACGGCAAGGTCTTCGTCGGCACACCCAGCGGCGTGGCGGTGTTCGGCCTGCTCCAGTAGTGCGGGGCATCAAGGGGCAAGGGGGTGCCCCACATCTCCGCGGTATTCGGAGATGTGGGATTCCACCAATCTCCGGACTCAGGATCGCCCACATGCTGGCGGCGATCAAAGCCGAGCGCGCTGCAAAACCGCCACTCCCGCGAAGCGGGGATTGCCTGGACGGCTAGTCCTCAGAACCCCATGATGTTGTAGCCGCTGTCCACGTAGATCACTTCGCCGGTCACCCCGCTCGCCAAATCCGACGCCAGATACACCGCCGTCTTGCCCACCTCGGTCTGCTCGGTGTTCCGATGCAGCGGCGACCGGTCCTCGTGATACTTCATCATGTCGCCCAGCGATCCGATGCCCCGCGCCGCCAGCGTTTTGATCGGCCCTGCGGAGATCGCATTGACCCGCACATTCTGCTTGCCCAAATCCCACGCCAGATACCGCACCGTCGCCTCCAGCGAGGCTTTCGCCACGCCCATCACCTTGTAGTGCGGCACCACCTTCTCCGCTCCGTAGTAGGTCAGCGTGATCACCGACCCGCCTTCCGTCATCAGCGGAGCCGCGCCGCGCGCCAGCGCGATCAGCGAGTACACGCTCACATCATGTGCGATGCGGAATCCCTCCCGCGTCGTCTGCAGAAAATCGTTCTTCAGGTCCTCCGGCGGCGCGTAGGCGATGCAGTGCACCAGCACGTCGAGCTTCCCGTACTTCTCCTTCATCTGCGCGAACACCTGCGCGATCTCCGCGTCGTTCGCCACGTCGCACTGGAACGGCTCCGCGCCCGGCAAATCCTCTATCAGCCCCAGCGCCTCGGCCTTCATGCGCTCGTTCTGGTAGCTGATGGCCAGCATCGCGCCCGCCTCATGCAGCTTCTGCGCGATGCCCCACGCGATGCTGCGCTTGTTTGCCAGCCCAAAAACCGCCGCTACCTTGCCTTCCAGATTCAACATGCGTCGTCTCACTCCGCAAAAATCGTCTGCCAGCGCTCTGTGCGCGGCTACGCCATTGTAAATGTGCGCGAAGATTGGTTTTGCATCTCCGTTCTTAGCCCCGGCGGATCAGAAGTACCATCGCCGCCGGACCATGACTTCGATTACCATGCAAGGACCGTTCAAGGAGAGTTTGCGGCCCATGAAGAACCTGGTTGTCGCGCTGCTTCTGTCCGCAGCGTTCGCAGCGGCTCACGCACAAAAACGCCTCGTCCTCATCGATCAGGACGGCGCTGGCCCCGGCGGCACCGATCAGATGTCGCTGCTCGCCCTGCTCAACGCGCCCGGCGTTCAGGTCCTCGGCATCACCATGGTCACCGGCGACGGCTGGCGCGACGAAGAAACGCTGCACACGCTGCGCATGCTCGAGCTCACCGGCCACGCCGACATCCCCGTCGCCAAGGGCGCCCAGGGTCCTCTCGTCCGCAGCCAGGAAGAAACCCGGCTGTTGGAAGCGCTCGCAGGCAAAGCCGGCTGGCTGGGCGCATGGGGCCGCGCCCCCGCGCCGCTGCCCGAGGGCAACCCCTCCCTGCGCCCCATCGACGAAGACGCCGCCCACTTTCTTGTGCGCCAGGTGCGCGCTCATCCGCACCAGGTCACCCTCTACGCGGCGGGCCCGCTCACCAACATCGCCCTCGCCCTCACCATCGATCCCGATTTCGCCGCTCTCACCAAAGGCATCGCCCTCATGGGCGGCAGCCTCAACCCCATCACCAGCGATCCCGAGTTCGCCGCTGCTCCGCGCCACGAATTCAATTTCTGGTTCGACCCCGAGGCCGCTCACATCGTCCTCCACGCCGCGTGGCCCAGCATCGAAGTCACCACCGCCGACGTTTCCCTCAAAGCGCCCTTCTCGCAGGCGGTGCTCGACGCCCTCTCCAAATCCAAAACGCCCGCCGCCCGCTACATCACGCAATGGAGCAAGCCGTTCTCCTATATGTGGGACGAGCTGGCCGCCTGCTCCTGGATCGATCCCTCGATCATCACGAAGCGCTCATCGCTTTTCCTCGATGTCGACCTGAGCCACGGCCCCAGCTACGGCGAAACCCTGAGCTGGACCGCCGAAAACAAGCCCGGCACGGCGACGCACCCCGTCTCCGCGCAGCTCGACCTCGATCTGCCGCGCTTCCAGAAGCTCTTTGTCGATCTGATCACGCGCGATTCCGCGCAGTAGCGGCGTGCCGCGTCCGATTCGAGCGCGCAGCGTGGGCTCATCCCTGTTGCTGCAACAACTGTTAACAAAATGGTGAGAAACCGCTGACAATCCGATGACAACCACGCGTCGCGCGTCGGCCTAGATTCAACGCCAGCAGGTCAGAGAAGGTTTTTCACCAGTCATTCCAGCCGAGGGTTCACCCTGCTCTGCTCCTGACTTCGCTAAGGAGAGACCAACGATGCACGTCTGCAGAACCGCACTGGCTGCTTGTCTCGCGCTTGTCCCTTTCACCATCTCCATCCCCGCCCACGCGCAATACCAGGTCACCAATTTAGTTTCCAATCAGGTGGGTCAGGCTAAGACCATCGATCCGCTGCTGGCCAACGCCTGGGGATTAGCCCGGAGCGCCACTTCGCCCTGGTGGATCAGCGATAACGACACGGGATGGTCGACCCTGTACAAGGCGGACGGAGCACAAATACCCCTCCGCGTGGTCATTCCCACGGCCGGAAATGGCCCCACCTCAGCAACCGGCTCCAACGGTCCGGGCAGCCCTACCGGAGTCGTTTTCAACGGATCGTCGGATTTTCAGATTAACGGCGCGCCCTCGGATTTCCTTTTTGCGACGCTGGACGGCACCATCAGCGGATGGCCGGGCACGAACAAAAACATGGCGACGATCGCGGTCGACAACTCGATGAATAAGGCGTCCTACACGGGCCTGGCGATCACCAGCAAGCCCACAGGAAACTTCCTCTACGCAGCGGACAATGCCAACAATGTCGTCGATATGTACGACGGCAACTGGAACCTGGTGACGACGTTCAGCGATCCATCGGCCCCATCCAGCTACTCGGTGTTTGGCGTCCAGGACATCAATGGCCTGGTGTACGTCTCCTACGCTGTACCTGGCGTCGGCGCCGGCGGTTTGATTGATCTCTTCACCGAGAATGGCACCTTCGTGAAGACACTCATCCAGGGAACGATGCTCAACCAGGCCTGGGGCATCGCCGCAGCGCCCGGCAATTTTGGACCGTTGAGTAATACGCTCCTCGTCTCCAACAACTCCATCAATGGAACGATCAACGGGTTTGACCCCATTACCGGAAAACTCGTAGGCACGATCAGGGATGAGAATGGCAAGGCCATCATCCTCAACAACCTTTGGGGCATCGCCTTCGGCGGCGGCAGCTCGACCAACGGAGCGGCAAACACTCTGTTTGTGACCGTGGGCCCCGGCATTGGCGCCAACGAATTGGCCGGCACGTTCGCATCAATCCGCTACAAACCGGCCAGTGCAACCCCAACGGTCGCTGGAAAATAAACGGAGGGGGAAGGATGCGGGAGCTCGTCACCTGGGCCGCCTGAAAAAGGCGGCCCTTCCGCCTGAGGCGCCGCAGTCAGTCAGTTCCTCGCATTCCTGAACACGATGACAGGGCGAACCAGACGACAGGTGCGGCGTGTCTCAGCCGCACCCGCATCGCTCTCCCGGCGCCAACTGCGCATACGGCGCCGCCTCCGCGTCCGCCGTGCGGTAGTACCGCTGCTCCGGATACGCGCAGGCCAGGCAAAGCCGCTCGCCGTCGCGCTCCACATACCGCTGGTAGTTGATCCCCTCGCCGCAGCGCGCGCACGCCACGCGTTCGCCCTTGTAGCCCGGCATCTCCTGCGGCCCAATCTCCACCGCGACCCACTCCTCGCCGAACAGTTCCGCATCCGGCATCTCGCGATAGGCCTTCATCTGCTGCGCGTTCTTATTCTCGATCTCGGGATACAGCTCCCGCGCCCGCTGCTTCGACGACTCCAGAGCTACCACGCGAATCGCCCGGCCCGTGCTCAGGTCCACGAACGTTGCCGCCATCTTGCCCCAGTCGCGAAACTTGAGCGCCCGCTTGCCCAGCCGGCATCCCGTCACCACGCCGATCGCATCCGTCGCGCACCGATCGATCTCGATGAACGTCACCAGCCGCTTGCGGTCCGCGCCGCGCGGCTCCTCAATGCCCAAACGCCGGCAGCCCAGCACGGCCATGCGCACACCCAGCACCTGCCCCGCGCACAGATGCCCATGCGCAGCCTTCGCCATCTCCAGCAATTCTCCCAGCGGCTCCATCCCCCGATGCTATGCTTTTCGCGGCTGCGATGCGATGCCGGGCCCCGGCCACAATCTCGGCAATCCAGAAGCTTATCGCTCCCAGTTTCTCGCTGACAGTCCTTCGCTGACAGTCTTTCGCCGACAGTCTTTCGCTAAACGTTGTTCGCTGGCAACTGAACGCCAACCTGCTGACCCGCTACTCGCTGTCATCCCCCTCTTCCACCAGCACCGCAGACGCCCCTGCCAGATCGAAGCTCACCGCCGCCGCGCCCGTCGGAGCAAAGCTCACCTTCAGCGGATCGCGCTGCCACACCGCCGCCGCGCAGGCCGGGCTGGGATGGTCCGCCGCATCCCACTCGCCAATCTTTTTCTGCAGCAATGGACGCCGCGCCGCAATCTGCGCCACCACCGCGAAGAGCTGTTTCCCCGTCGCGTTCAGCCCGCAATAGGCCGCGTAGTCGCGGAACCACACCACGTCCGACACGCCTGGCGCAAAATCCGGCAGGTGCAGCGCCGTCACCTTGCCGCTCCCGCGATCCACCAGCAGCCATGGTCCCCGCTGCCACACCCAGCGCGCGGCATGATCCGAGGGCAGGAAATCGTTGAGCCGCACCGCTCGCCGCACCGCAAAGCTGCGCTCCGTCACCTCATGCGCCTCGCCCGTGGTCCACTCCTTCACCTTGCCATCCACCACCAGCGGCCTCACGTTCAGTTCCTTCTCGTCTCGCAGCGCGCCCGCGGGATCCCCCTCAACGGAGTAAGGCTCGTGCCGCACCGCCCCCATCCCCACGGCATGGGTTTTCGCCGCGCACCACGCCATGGCCGGCAACAGCAGAATCAGCGTCCACGCAAATTTTCCAGGATTCATACTTCGAGGCTAAGGAGAACCCTCAGCTCGCGACAGGTCACAGAAGTAATACGTTATTGACCGCCGTTACCAGCGGGCGGCATCACCGAAGCCGACGTCACGGTGCGCTCGTGCGCCTCCGCGGTCAGCTCCCGGCCGCTCACGTACCGATACACAAACCACCCGAGGCCGACCAGCACAAGCAGCAGAAGCGCCACTCCCGCCCAGCGCAGGCGCAGCCGGGAAGCCCGAACCGGGTTCTCCCGCGACACGCCGACGTTCTTCGCGAATTCCGCCCAGTCAGCATCGCTGTCTGTTTCGGCCGGTCGCTGGCTGGCTTCGAGGAACCGCTCGACCCACTCACCCTGATCCAGTCCCAGCGTCTGCGCGTAGCTGCGCACGATGCCTTTGCTCAGGATGCCGCCCGGCAGGATCTCGAAGTGCTCGTCCTCCAGCGCCGTCAGATAGCGAGTCACTACCTTCGTCGAACCGCTGATGGTTTCCAGCTCGATTCCCCGGGATTCTCGCTCTTTGCGCAGTGCTTCCCCAAATTGGCCCACGTGCGGTTTCCTTCCCGATGACCTTGGGTAATCACAGTCACATTACGACCAGGTAACCAGCATCGTCAAAGGAAAAATGAGCTAAAGGCCTCATTTTGAGCAGAAAAACAAGGTAACTATGGTAACGTGGGCCTGGTTTTGGCCCCTCCGCGTAACGAATCCGTCAACGCCACACCCTCCTCCGGCCCTCCCCGCCCCACCGCCCTGCTACTCTGAAAGGTCCGCATCCGATCCGCCAAATGAACAAGCTTGTCGTCGGCAACATCCTCTATCGCCCGGTCCGCTCCGCCATCAGCGTGCTCGCCGTCGCCATTGAAGTCATCATGATTCTGTCCATCGTGGCCATCATGATGGGCCAGGTCACCAATGCTGCCAACCAGACCGGCGGCATCGGCGCCGACATCATGGTGCAGCCCCCCAACGCCAATTTCATCACCGCGGTCGGCGGCGCGCCCGTTCCCGCATCCATCGCCGGCGCGCTCGCGAAAATGCCCCACGTCGCGGTCGCCTCGCCCGTCATCATCTACTTCAACCTCGCGGGCGGCGCCGTTTACGGCATCGACTACGCGAGTTTCGACGCGCTGCGGAATCCCTTCGTCTTCCTCGCCGGCACGCCCTTTCAGAATCCCGACGATGTGATGATCGACGACCTTTTCGCCCGCGGCCACCACACCCACATCGGCGACCGGATCAAAGTAGCGAATTTCAAGTCCACCTATCGCGTCTGCGGCATCATCGAGCACGGCAAGGGCGGCCGCATCTTTCTCGAGCGCCAAACCCTCGGCGCGCTCATGGGCACGCCCGACAACGCCTCCATTTTCTACATCCGCAGCGACAGCGCGAAGAACAATCAGGCCATCATCGACGAGATCGAAGCCAATCCCGGCCTCCAGAACTACCACGTGCAGACGCTCGAAGAGTGGATGTCGATGATGACCCCCGAGCACCTGCCCGGCTTCAACACCGCGCTGCACGTCGTCATCGCCATCGCCGTCATCGTCGGTTTTCTTGTCATCTTCCAGTCCATGTACACGGCCGTCATGGAGCGCACGCGCGAGATCGGCATCCTCAAATCGCTGGGCGCGTCGAAAAGCTACATCGTGAACCTGGTGCTGCGCGAGGCCGTTCTCGTCGCCATCTGCGGCATCGTGGTCGGGACGCTGCTCACCGAGCTCATCAAGCTCTTCATGAGCCTCCATTTCTCCACCACGCCGTTCATCGTCACGAATCAGTGGCGTCTCCAGGGCGCAGCCATCGCGCTCGTGGGCTCAATCCTCGGCGCGCTCTATCCCGCCTGGAAAGCCGCCCGCAAAGACCCCATCGACGCCCTCGCCTACGAGTAATCCGCAAACCCAGGGTGCCCCACATCTGCGCGGTGTTCGCAGATGCGGGATGGCGCAAATCCACGTCCCAACGCCAGCCGCCCGGGTGCCCCACATCTGCGCGGTGTTCGCAGATGTGGGACAGTGTCATCCCAACGCTGGCTGCTAACCGCTAACCGCTAACCGCTGGCTGTTGCCTTTCTCACTCCCCCTTCAGCGAGGCCATGTCGATCGAGAACCGGTACTTCACGTCCGATCGCACCAGCCGCTCGTACGCTTCGTTCACTTTCTGAATCGGAATCACCTCCACGTCCGAAGTGATGTTGTGCTTCCCGCAGAAATCGAGCATCTCCTGCGTCTCCGCAATGCCGCCGATCATCGAGCCGGATAAGCTGTGCCGTCCCAGGATCAGCCCGAACACCGAAATCGGCATCGGCTTCTCCGGCGCGCCCACCAGCGTCAGGGTTCCGTCGCGGCGCAACAGTTGCAGCAGCGCGCTGACGTCGTGTTCCGCCGCAACCGCATCGAGGATGAAATCGAAGCTGCCCGCGTGCTTCGCCATCTGGCTGGCATCGCGGGAGATCACCACTTCATCCGCGCCCAGCCGCAGCGCATCGTCCTTCTTGCCGGGCGACGTGGTCAGCACCACGGTGTGCGCGCCCAGCGCGTGCGCAAATTTCACGCCCATGTGCCCGAGTCCGCCCAGCCCCACCACCCCCACCTTCTTGCCCTTCGTCACGCCCCAGTGGTGCATCGGCGAGTAGGTCGTGATGCCGGCGCACAGCAGCGGCGCGGTTCCCGCCAGATCCAGATTCTCGGGCACTCGCAGCACGAATCGCTCGCTCACCACGACGCTGTCTGAGTAGCCGCCGAACGTCACGCCGCCCAGATGCTTGTCGGGGAAGTTGTAGGTCAGCGTCACATTCGGGCAAAACTGCTCCATCCCCGCCTGGCATTCCGGACAGCTGCCATCGGAATCGACCATGCATCCCACTGCCCCCAGATCGCCGGGCTTGAATTTCGTGACCGCCGGACCGACCCTCCTCACGCGGCCCACAATCTCGTGTCCCGGCACGCACGGATACGCCGTCGGCATCACGCCGCTCCACTCATTGCGCACCTGGTGCAGGTCGGAATGGCAAATTCCGCAGAACAGAATCTCAATCTCAACGTCTTCTGCGGTCGGGTCGCGCCGCGTGATCGCGGTGGGGGCAAGAGGTGAGGTCGCACTGGCAGCGGAATACGCTTTCGCCTGAAACATGGTTTTTTCTCCTGAAGAAGGGTATCGCTCTACAGGATGCGCCCCACCCCCCGCGCGGCTCGTAAACATTTCCTCAATTCCGCCGCCGGCTATCTCCTGCCCGCGGACCGTCGATCCCTCGTCTGTGCCCGCTACCCCCTGCGCCACTTTCCTACACCCTGCCCGCTACACCCTATACCCTGTTCTGTCATGCCCAAAACCATCATCGAGCCCTTCCGCATCAAATCCGTCGAGCCCATTCGCTGGACCACCCGCGCGCAGCGCGAGCAGCTTCTCGCCGCCGCCCACTACAACATGTTTCTGCTGCCGGCCGACGATGTCCTCATCGATCTCCTCACCGACTCCGGCACCGGCGCCATGTCCACGCATCAGTGGGCGGCCATCATGGAAGGCGACGAGAGCTACGCCGGCTCGCGCTCCTTCATCCGCTTCCGCGACTCCGTCCACGACATCTTCGGCTTCAGGCACGTCATTCCCACCCACCAGGGACGCGCCGCCGAGCGCATCCTCTTTACCGTCCGCTGCCGCAAAGACTCCGTCGTCCCCAACAACACCCACTTCGATACCACCCGCGCCAACATCGAGTTCACCGGCGCCGAGGCCGTCGATCTGCTCACCGCGGAAGGCCGCCAGCCCTCCCTGGCCGCGCCCTTCAAGGGCAACATGGATGTCGCCGCACTCGAGGCGCTCAGCGAACGCGTCGGTCGCGACCGCATTCCATTAGTGATGCTCACGGTGACAAATAACTCCGGCGGCGGCCAGCCCGTCTCTATGGAAAACGTCCGCGCCGTCAGCGCCGTCTGCCGCCGCCACTCGATCCCGCTCTACTTCGACGCCTGCCGCTTCGCCGAAAACGCCTGGTTCATCAAGCTGCGCGAGCAGGGCTACGCGGACAAAACCCCGAAGCAGATCGCCCAGGAAATGTTCAGCTATGGCGACGGCTGCACCATGTCCGCCAAGAAAGACGGCATGGCCAACATCGGCGGCTTCCTCTGCACCAACGACGACAAGCTCGCCCAGCAGGAGAAAGACCTGCTCATCCTTACGGAGGGTTACCCCACTTACGGCGGACTCGCCGGCCGCGACCTCGAAGCCATCGCCGTCGGCATCCAGGAAGCGCTCCAGGAAGACTACCTCCGCTACCGCATCGCCTCGACGGCCTACCTCGGCAACCACATCGCTGCGGAAGGCGTGCCCATTGTGCAGCCGCCCGGCGGCCACGCCATTTACCTCGACGCGCGCGCCTTCCTGCCGCACATTCCCGCCGATCAGTTCCCCGGATGCGCCCTCGCCGCCGAGCTCTACCTCGAAGGCGGCGTGCGCTCCGTCGAAATCGGCACTCTCATGTTCGCCGCCGCCACCCAGATGGACCTCGTGCGCCTCGCCATCCCGCGCCGCGTCTACACCCAGAGCCATATCGACTACCTCGTCGAAGTGATCCTCGAAGTCTGGAAAAATCGCAACCGCATCCGCGGCATGAGACTGACCCACGAAGCGCCCTTCCTGCGCCACTTCACCGCGCATCTGGAGCCCGCGTAGCGAACAACTCGCGTGCCCCATGCAAGGCCGACGTCGGCTTGGATGGGCTTCCATCAAGCTGGCGGACTCAGAATCGCGTGTTTGTTTTTGTATCAGAGCACGACCTTGGTCGTGCCGTAACGGCTTCAAAAGGATTCGGGCTTTAGCCCCTGCCTCAGCTGATCCTCTCTGCGGTTTTCTTCAGATGTAACATTCCTCCGCGGCCGCCCGAAATTTCCCGCTCCGATTCCGCCACCATGACGATATGCTGAAGGTCACTCCTCCAATCCTGGCTCGATGACGCAAACCGAACCCGTTTCCGCGCCCGCTCCGATCACGGCAGCTTCCCCCAGCCGCAGTTTCATGCCCCTCTTCGTCGGTCTCGCGATCATGCTCGGGCTTTTTCTGTTCTGGACTTTTAAAATCGGCATCCCCCACGGCCTCATCGGGCGCACCGACTTCCGCTCCATGTATGCAGCGGGCCTTCTGGAACGCACCCATCCCTCCGAGCTCTTCTCGCTCGACGCGCAACAGCAGGTCCAGACCACGCGCATCTCCCAGGGGCAATTCACCCTTCCCTTTTTCCATCCCGCCTATGAAGCGCTGCTGTTTGTCCCCTTCTCGCTCCTGCCGTATCCCGCCGCCTACGCGGCGTTCGCCATCTTCAATGTCGTGCTCATCGCCGCATGCATGATCGCTGGCCTCCGCGTCTTCTCCGTCGTCATCCCATTCCTGCAGCCGCGCCCCGGCATGATGGCTTTCTTCTTCCTGCCTCTCTGGCTCGCTGTTCTCCAGGGACAGGACTCGATCCTCTTCCTCTTGCTTCTCATCCTCGTCTGGAACCAGCTCGACGACGGCCACGATCTCCGCGCCGGCCTCCTGCTTGCCGCCGCGCTTTTCAAATTCCAGATTGCGCTGCCGCTCGCGTTGCTGCTCGCCATCCGCAAAGGCGGCCGCTTCGTCCAGGGGTTTGTCCTCGGCGCGCTCGCCGTTTGTGCGCTCAGCTTCGCCTGTTCGCCCCAGTGGCCCGCCAACTTCGTCCGCCTCATCCACGGCTCGGCGCTCGCCGGCAGCCGCCAGGGAGGGACCGGCTACCAGGGCTACATCTTCCCGCAGCAGATGGCGAACCTGCGCGGCCTCTGCTTCGCCCTCATCGGCGTCCATCTCTCTGCACGCGGCATCATGGTTCTCACCCTGTCCGTCTCTGTCCTTGTTCTGGCATGGGTCGCGCTGTGCATGCGCAAGGTCGAGAACGATCTGCTGGCGTTGGCCGCGGCCCTCATGGCCTGCCTTCTCACCAGCTATCACCTCTATCCGCACGACGTTTCGCCGCTCCTGCTGCCCATCGCCGCCATCGCCGTGGCCATGCAGCCCTGGAAACGCACGCTCGTCTTCGCGCTCTATCTCGCGCCGCTCGTCTGCTTCTTCGGCCTCGGCCCCGATTCGTTCTACCTCGTGTCTCTCCCCGTACTCGCTGCGATGAGCGCCATCCTTCTCGCGCGCCCGCCGCATCCTGCCTGATGCGCAAAGAGGAACGCTGGCCACGTGCGCGATGCAGTAAGGTCTGCGCTGCTCGGCGAAATAGTGTTTAGGCGCATCGCCGTATTCCCGGGCCTGCTTTGCTCAGCGAAAGCCCATCGTTCACCACACAAACCGAGTTGTCATTCTGAGCGAACGGGTCCCCGAACGCATTGCAGTTCGGGGGTGGTGAGCGAAGAATCCGCGGTTGTCTTCCGCCTCACTTTTGACTCGAACTTGCGGGACGCCAACGCTACAGTCTGCGCCCCTTCTCCCCGGAGTCGCGATCCTGCTTCTCCGTCAGCGCTTCCACCCCAGGCAGCTTCTTGCCTTCCAGAAATTCCAGGCTCGCGCCTCCGCCCGTCGAAATGTGCTTGATCTGCTCGGCCACCCCGGCTTGCTTCACCGCCGCCACCGAGTCGCCCCCGCCGATGATCGACACCGCCGACTGGTTCGCCGCCACCGCCTTCGCAATCGCCGTGGTGCCTTTGGCAAACGCCGGCATCTCGAACACACCCATCGGCCCGTTCCACACAATCGTCGCCGCTGCGGCAATCTCCTTCTCGAACAGCGCCACCGTCTTCGGCCCAATATCCAGCGCCATCCACTCCGCCGGGAACGGCCCGTCGCCCTCGAACGCCTGCGTCTTCGCATCGGCTGCGAATTTGTCCGCCAGCACGTGGTCCAGCGGCAGCAGAAAGCGCACCCCCTTCGCCGACGCCTTGCTCAGCGCCTCTTTCGCGGTGTCGATCTTGTCCGCTTCCACCAGAGACCTGCCGACCTCCTGCCCCTTCGCCCTCAAAAACGTGTACGCCATCCCCCCGCCGATCAGCAGCGCGTCCACTTTATTCAGCAGGTTGTCGATCACCTCGATCTTGTCTGAAACCTTCGCCCCTCCCAGGATCGCCACAAACGGCTTGGCTGGATCCTCGAGCGCCTTGCCCAGGTAGTTCAGCTCCTTCTCCATCAGCAGCCCCGCCGCCGACTGCTTCACGAAGTGCGTGATGCCCTCGGTCGAGGCATGCGCGCGGTGCGCTGACCCGAACGCGTCATTCACATAGACCTCGCACAGCGACGCCAGTTGCTTCGCAAACGCCGGATCGTTCTTTTCCTCCTCGGCATGGAAGCGCAGGTTCTCCAGCAGCAGCACCTGCCCCGACTCCAGTTGCCGCGCCATCTCCCTCGCCACGTCGCCCACGCAATCCGGCGCGAATGCCACGTTGGTCCTCACGCCCAGCGCGTGATCCAGCATCGTGCGCAGCCGGTCCACCACCGGACGCAGGCTGTACTTCGGGTTCACCTTCCCCTTCGGCCGTCCCAGGTGCG
>JBARMS010000183.1:0-13631 GCA_049802575.1 Acidobacteriaceae bacterium
GAGCAAATGGCCACCCTGCGCCAGCTTTGCGAAGTTCTGCTGCCGCCGCTCAAGGGCTATCCCGGCGCCCTCGATGCCGGCGCGCCCGAATTCCTCGACTTCCTCATCTCCGTCTCTCCCGCCGACACGCAGCAAATGTATCGCTCCGGCCTCGACCGCCTCGACGCGGAAGCGAAGAAGAAATTCGGCATCCCCTTCAGCGCCGTCAATGCGGACCAGGCCGATACCCTGATCCATCCGTGGCTCAGGCCGTGGATGACCGACCATCCGCCCACCGAGCCGTATGAGCGCTTCATCAATCTGGCGCACGCCGACATTCGCACCGCGACCATGAACTCCAAAGCCTGGTCCGACGCCGCCGTCGCTGCCGGCGAAGAACCCCCCGGCGTCGGCCTCTACTGGTATCCCGTCGAAGCCGACGTCGAACAAAAATACCTGCCCCGGAGCTGATTCTCAGAATGACCGAACCAGTCGACGTCCTCATCATCGGTTCCGGACACTCCGGCGGCATGGCCGCAAAAATCCTCACGGAAAAGGGCATCAACTGCCTGATGCTCAACGCCGGCCCCATCGCCCAGGTGCACAAAGACACCCAGGTGCGCCAGGCCTGCACGCTGCCCTTCCGCGGATTTAAGCAGCCCGGCCGCCTGCCGCACATTTTTCAGTCCAACGAGTTCGACGCCAATACCTGGGTTGACGAAAAGGAAGTCCCCTACACCTACACGCCCGGCCAGCCCTACAACTGGGTGCGCGTGCGTCTCTTCGGCGGACGCTCGCTGTTCTGGTCGCGCCAATCCTTCCGCCTGAGCGACTACGAGTTCAAGGCGAAATCGCACGACGGCTACGGCGACGACTGGCCCATCAGCCTCGCCGATCTCGCCCCTTACTACTCGCGTGTCGAAGGCATCTTCCTCGTCTCCGGAGAATCCTACGGCCTGCCCCAGTATCCCGACGGCAACTTCGTACCCGACAACGCGCCCTGGTGTACCGCAATGGATCGCCTGCGCCAGGCCGGCAAAGCCCGCGGCATTCCCGTCGTCAAGCACCGTGAGTCTATCGGCGTCGACGGACTCGCAAGTTCCGTCAACCTCCTCCTGCCCGATGCATTCGCCACCGGACGGCTGCAGGCGATCCCCAACGTCGTTGTTCGCGAAATCCGCGCCAACCGCAACACCGGCCTCGCGGAGGAAGTCCTCTTCGTCGATCGCCTCTCGCGCCGCGAAATGTCGGTTCGCGCCCGCGTTGTCATCCTCGCTGCCGGCACGCTTGAGAGCACGCGCCTCCTGCTCAACTCCTCGCTCGCCAACTCCAGCGGCGTTCTCGGCCACTACCTCATTGATCAGATTTACGGCGCCGGCCTCACCGCTTCCGTTCCCGAAGCGCGCGACGGCAAATCCACGCCCGCAATGATGGATGGCTCTGCCTTCATCCCGCGCTTCCGCAACATCACCGACAAGTCGAAGAACTTCCTGCGCGGCTACGCCTTCAACATCTGGAGCGGCACCGGCGGCATGGATCCAAAGCTCTTTCCCTTCTACGGAAAGGCTCTGCAGGACAAGCTCGACAGCTATGAGGGCAGCGGCCTCGCTGCCGGCATCATGGGCGAAGTCCTCGCCCGCTATGAGAACCACGTCACCATCGACAAGCAAACCGTCGATGCATGGAACATTCCCGTCCTCCACATCAACACGCGCTATACCGACAACGAGTTCAACATCGCGCGCGACGGCGTCGACACCATGAGCGAGCTCGTCACCGCCTGCGGCTTCGAAATCGTCGCGAAGAACTACGCTCCCAACCCGCCCGGCTACAGCATCCACGAACTGGGCACCTGCCGCATGGGCGACGACCCAAAGACCAGCGTCCTGAATCAGTGGAACCAGAGCCACGACATGAAGAACCTTTACGTCGTCGATGGCGCCGCCTTCGTCAGTGGAGGGTGGCAGAACCCCACGATGACCATCCTCGCGCTTTCGATGCGCGCCTCGGAGCATCTCGCCGACCAGATGCGGCAGGGGAACGTGTAGCGATTTTCGCAGCGCCGGGTGCGCTTCGTCCTACGCGGCCCGGCTCGACAACGGCGCGGCGATCGACTCAAGCGATTGTCGTTCGGCCTTCACGCCGAGCATCGCCTCCGCCCCAGCCGCAACCAGCATCAGCGCTGCGCCAACCAGATAGCCGTAAAGCACATTCGTCCGCGATCCCGTGCCGATCAGGTATCCGAAGAGAACCGGCGCCGCCACACCGCCCACCAGCGTTCCCAGCGCGTAGAAGATCGAGATCGCCAGCGCGCGCGTCTCCAGCGGAAACACCTCGCTCACGGTGAGATAGGCCGAGCTCGCCGCGCACGACGCTACAAAGAAAATCACCGTCCAGGCCATCGATTGCGTCACGGCGGTCAACATCCCGTGCGCGAACAGAAATCCCGTCGCCGCGAGCAGAATCCCCGACACCGCATAGGTTGTAATAATCATCGGCTTGCGCCCCACGGAGTCGAAGAGCCGCCCCAGCAGCACCGGCCCCAGTACATTGCCCAGCGCGAACGGAAAAATGTATTCGCTCACCTTCCCTGAAGGCACTTTGTAGAACTCGCTGAGCACGAGCGCGTAGGTGAAGAAGATGGCGTTGTAGAAAAACGCCTGCGCGGCCATCAGCGTCAGCCCCAGCAGCGACCGATTGCGATGCTCCACCAGCATCGTGTGAGCGATCTCGCTCAGCGGGGTTTTCCTGCGGGGATGGATCGTGGTCTTTGCGAACTGGTCTTCCGTGTCCGGCTCGCCTTCCACGCGGGTTTCAATGGCTGCGACAATCGCCTCCGCGTCTTCTGCGTGCCCGTGGATCACCAGCCAGCGCGGGCTCTCCGGCACAGCGCGGCGCAGGAAGAGAATCCCCAGCCCCAGCAGCGCGCCAATGCCGAACGCAAAGCGCCAGCCTAGACGAACCGGCAGCACCGCGGGATCGAGCAGGAACACCGTCGCTCCGGAGCCCAGTGCCGCACCAATCCAGAATGTCGCATTGATGGTCAGGTCCACCTGCCCGCGCAGGCGCGCAGGAATCAGCTCGTCGATGGCGGAATTGATCGCCGCATACTCCCCGCCGATACCCGCGCCGGTGAGCGCGCGAAAAACGAAGTACGACCCCGCGTCCCACGCAAACGCCGTCGCCGCGGTGGCCACGACATACACCGCCAGTGTGAGAAAGAAGAGCTTCTTGCGTCCGTGCAGATCGGTCGCATAGCCAAAAATCAGCGCACCCAGCACTGCGCCCAGCAAATAGGCGGTCGCTGAGAATCCTACCTGGCTGTCGCTCAGATGCAGCGCGCGCGGATCCTTCAGCGCCGCGCCCACTGCGCCGGCCAGCGTCACTTCCAGCCCGTCGAGCACCCACGTGATCCCCAGCGCGATCACGATCTTCGTGTGCCAGCGGCTCCATGGCAGCGCGTCGAGACGCGCAGGGATGTCGGTTTGAATCGTCGTGGGCATCGGGGGGCGGGCTTCGCTTCCTGGGATGAGTGCGGCCCCTGGTGTGGTTGCAGACCCGCAGCCGGCCGCGCACCGCGGCCCGTGCCTTCGCTTATCCTGTTTTCGTGCCTTCCATTGCTTTTCTCGAGTGCTCCCGCTGCCATCAATCGGTTTCCCCCGATATCCCGCAGACGGTGTGCCCAGCCTGTGCCGGATCGCTTTACGTTCGCTATGACCTCGACACGCTGCGTGACAGAGCAACGCGGCCGGCTTGCTCAGCGGATCCATCCATGTGGCGTTACGCCAACGTGCTGCCCGACGTCGAACCCATCACCCTCGGCGAGGGTTGGACGCCCATGCTGCCCTCCCGCCGTTATCCCGGCCTGATGATCAAAGAAGAAGCCGACAATCCCACCGGCAGCTTCAAAGCGCGGGGCATGTCGATGGCCGTCAGCATGGCGCGGCATTATGGATTGAAGAAGCTCGCGGCGCCCTCGGCCGGCAACGCCGCCAGCGCGCTCGCAGCCTATGCCGCGGCGGCGGGCATCGAGGCGCACATCTTCATGCCGCGCGATGTGCCCATGGCGAATTACCTCGAAGGCGTGGCCTACGGCGCGCACGTCACGCTCGTCGACGGCCTCATCAGCGACTGCGGCCGCTGGGTCGCCGAGGGAGCGAAGCGCGAGGGCTGGTTCGACGTTTCCACGCTCAGGGAGCCATTCCGCGTCGAAGGCAAAAAAACCATGGGCTACGAGCTGGTGGAGCAGTTCGGCTGGCGCTACCCCGACGCGGTCTTCTACCCCACCGGCGGCGGCGTGGGGCTCATCGGCATGTGGAAGGCCTTCGAGGAGATGGAACAGCTCGAATGGGTCACCGGCAAGCGGCCGAAAATGATCGCCGTCCAGGCCTCAGGCTGTGCGCCCGTGGCCCGCGCGTGGAACGAAGGCAAGACCTCTTCACAAATGTTTGAGAATGCCGCGACGTTTGCGGCCGGCCTGCGCGTGCCCAAGCCCTACGGCGACACCATCATTCTCGAGATCGTGCGCGAATCCGGCGGAACGGTCGTCGATCTGCCCGACGAGGCCATCCTCGCTTCTCTGCTCGACTGGTCGCGCCACGAAGGCCTGCTGCTCTGCCCCGAGGGCGCCGCGGCCACAGCGGCCTACGACCATTTGCTGGCGACGGGCTTCCTCAAGCCTGACGACCGCGTCGTGCTCTTCAACACCGGCTCCGGCCTCAAGTACATCGACGCCATCGCCGACGCGATGCACCTGAGCCGGCCCGGCGCGAAGAAGTACCCGGAGCGGGCGCCTGTTGGCGGCATCATCACGCCGCAGTGATGATTCTTCAACCTGCGCCTTCTCAGCTGCTCCAGCGGCTTATACTCGGAGTCCTTCTCGCAGTTCAGGCAGTCCGCAGCAGTTCTGTTCGATACTTCGGCGCAAGCGACAGCACTTTCTCCCCGAACGCAGCCTGCGCTGCCGCCTCCAGCTCAGGAGGGACCGAAGTTCGCGCTGGGAGGGGAATCCCGACGGTGGCGAAGAATTCCTCCTGACCGGCGGGAGAACAGATGCAGAGCATCCGCGCAGACGCGGAAGAGACATTATGGAACTGATGCGGCGCGTTGGCGGGAATGTGCACGGTCTCGCCGGCTCGCACAACAGACTTGTTTCCGCGAAAAATAGCCTCGATCTCACCCTCGAGAATGATGAACGTCTCCTCAAAATCGTGACGGTGCGGCGGCGGCCCTCCACCCGGCGGGATGAGCATGTCGATCAGGCAAAAGCGGCCAGCGGTATCCTTCCCGGTAAGCAGGACCGTGTAGGTATCGCCGACCAGGCCAATGTGTACGAGGGTCTGGTCTTCGTCGGGCCGCGCCAGAACAAGGTTGCGTGTCTGGTCGTCCGGCGGGAGAGGCGAGGCGCTTCCGTTCACAGGGGAATTCATCCTTCGATTGTAGACACTGCATGAGTTCTCGAACCGCAATCCATCACACTACTGACACCACGCTGTCAGCAGGGGTCTGTCATTCTCCTCTCGTAGTCGACTTCACCGACAACGAAAGGACGCTCCCCATGCCCACTCTGGAAGCAACCGCCGTCTCCACCATCACCTGGTTCGAGATCCCCACCTCCGACTTCCCCCGCGCCATCCGCTTCTACGAAACCATTTTCGCGAGCCCGCTGCAGCACCTGGCCGACTGGCCGAACCTGGCCATCTTCCCCTACCAGCGCCCCGGCGTCTCCGGCGCGCTCGCCTACGGCGAAGGGCATCGGCCTTCTCCCGCTGGTGTGGTGATCTACCTGAACTGCGATGGCCGCATCGACGAGGTGCTGAACCGCGTGGAAGAGGCTGGCGGCGCCATCGTCGAGCCGAAGAACCACATCCCCGGGGTGGGCTGGGTCGCCCAGATCCTCGATTCGGAGGGAAACCGCATCGGGCTGCATGCCGCGGTGTAGGAGCAACCTCTAGAATGCCGATATGCGCCGTGCCGACCGTCTCTTCCGCATTGTTCAGTTGCTGCGCTCCGGGCGGCTGCAGACGGCCAGAAACCTCGCCGAGAAGCTGCAGGTCTCGCATCGCACCATTTATCGCGATGTTCAGGACCTGCAGCTCTCCGGCGTTCCTATCACCGGCGAAGCGGGTGTCGGCTACACGCTCCGCCGCGACTTTGATATTCCCCCGCTGATGTTTGACCGCGAAGAAATCGCCGCGCTGGTGCTCGGGGCCCGCATGGTAGAAGCCTGGGGCGGCAATCAGCTCACCGAGGCTGCGAACCGCGCGTTGCGCAAGATCGAAGCCGTACTCCCGCCCGCGCTGCGCGAAAACATCGACGATGTCCTGCTCTACGCGCCCGGCTTGCGCGCGCCGGCCGAGGTCCGCGCCAAGCTCGATCTGCTCCATGCGGCGGCCCAGCAACGCCGCGTTGTGCTCGTCGCTTACGCGCGAGAAGACGGCCAGCCCAGCGTCCGGCGTCTTCATCCGCTGGCGCTGTATTTTTGGGGCGGGGTCTGGACCCTCGCCGCCTGGTGCGAACTCCGCAACGACTTCCGCAGCTTCCGCGTCGACCGCATCGGCCATGCGGAAAGCCTGACCGAGACCTTTACGCCCAAAGCGGGCCAGACCCTTGCGGATTTTTTGAGCCGCGTCCGTGCTCAGGCCGCGAGCACTGCCGACCAGCCTCAGTAAGCTAAGCCCGGCTCAGTACCCGTTCGCCAGCAAGTATTCCAGCGTTACGTCGAAAGCTGCGCGCGGCTTGCGCTGTTGCTCCACGGCCAGCCGGATCATCACGTCCGCTTCGACATTGACCGGAGCGCCCGGTTGCAGCACGTGCAGGTTCGTCACGTTTCTCGTGTGCGGCAGGATCGCAATCGTTACCACCTCGCCATCCCACGCGGCGATCGTCAGGCTGATGCCCTCGATGGCAATTGAGCCCTTTTCCACCATGTAGGGTCGCACGTTCTCCGGGACTCGAACGCGCAGCCACCAGTCGGCCAGCTCCGGATCGGCCGTCGCATCGACCGGATCGAACGCTACCAGCTCGCCGCGGCCATCCACGTGTCCCTGGACCACATGACCGCCCAGCGGCGCGCCGGCGGCCGTCGGCAGCTCGAGGTTCACCACCGAACCAGGTTGCAGTTGTCCGAGAGAAGTGCGCGCAATCGTCTCCGCGGCGAGATCCGCGTAGAAAAGCGGAGGCTCCCTTTCGAGCGCGGTGAGGCAGGTTCCGCTCACAGCGATGCTGTCGCCCTTGCGCAGCTTGTGGGCAAAGTCAGGTGCGGAGACCGCAATGCGCGTCGTTCCTCTGCGCGGCTCGAGACGGACGATGGTGCCGGTGGATTCGATGATCCCGGTAAACACCTTTTCAGCTTACGCTGCCGCCCAGGGGTCGCGCAGCCAGGCATCCACGCGCACATCCTGCCCGATGTTTTCAATTTCCGGCTCGCCCGTGAGCAGCGCGCCGGAGACGACCTCCTGCATCAGCGGCACGGCCCCCGGACCGAGAAAGACAGGCGCATAGAACAGCGTGATTTTGTCCACGTGCTTGCCGGCAAGAGCCGACCCGTTCAGTTGCGCGCCCGCCTCCAGCATCACCGTCAGCACGTCCAAATCGCCCAGTCGCTTCATCACCTGACTGAGCGATACCCCGGCGCGGCGAGCCATCTCGCCCAGCCTGCGGGCCGGGCCGCCCGCGATTGTCTCCGGATCGACCCGCTCCACTCGCACACCCATCGCCTCCAGATCGCGCTGACGATCCGTCGGCGCCACGGCGCAGAATACAATCACGTCCTCTTTTGCGGTGCGCACCAGCTTGGAATCCAGCGGAATGCGCAGGGCCGAATCGAGCACCACGCGCAATAAAGGCCTCCGGCGCTGTAGACCGGAACGATCGGTCAGTTGCGGATTGTCCTGCAGAACCGTATTGATTCCGGTCATCACGGCATCCTGGCAGTGCCGCATAAAGTGCACGCGCGCGCGGGTCTTTTCTCCCGTCAGGTAGACGGGCGCACCAGCCGGCGCGGTTCCCGGAGCCGGAGCGATCCTGCCATCGAGCGACAGCGCCGACTTCATCGTGACGAAGGGCAGCCCAGTGCGAATGTGCCGCGCGAATCCATCATTCATCCGTCGCGCCTCGGCTTCGAGAACGCCGGTCACTACGTCGATCCCGGCGGCGCGCAGGGCTTCGATACCCTTGCCGTTGACGGCGGGGTTAGGATCGCCCGTCGCCACCACCACACGCGCCACGCCTGCTTCGATGATTGCCTGCGTACACGGGCCGGTCCGGCCCATGTGGCAGCACGGCTCCAGCGTCACGTAGAGCGTTGCGCCACGCGCATTCTCACCCGCGTTATGCAGAGCTGTGACCTCGGCGTGCTCCAGCCAGTCATAACGATGAAAGCCGCGCCCGATTGCAGTGCCCTCTTTCACCACGACCGAGCCCACCGCGGGATTCGGAGAGGCGACTCCCTGGGACCGTCGCGCCAGATCCATCGCTTCCTGCATCCAGACCTGATGGATCTGAAGATTATCCGTTGATTTCTTCACAAGAGTCCTAGTTCGTCTCCGAATCACTGCACCAGAACCTGATCAGTCCTGGGTTGCCAACAGCGAGTTAACAAAAGCTCCGCTGTCAAATGGAAGCAAATCCCGCAATCCTTCCCCCACCCCGACAAATCGAACCGGCAACTGCATCTCCCGCGCAATCGCCACAGCGATGCCTCCCTTCGCCGTCCCATCCAGCTTGGTCAGCACAATTCCCGTCACCCCGGCCGACTCAGTAAACAGCCGCGCCTGCTGCAGGCCGTTCTGCCCCGTCGTCGCGTCCAGGACGAGCAGTACTTCATGCGGGGCATCCGGAATTATCCTCTGCGCCGTGCGCCGCATCTTGTCCAGCTCCGCCATCAGGCCGCTCTTCGTGTGCAGGCGCCCGGCGGTATCCACAATCACCACGTCGTTCTGCCGCGCCTTGGCCGCCGTGAGGGCGTCGAACAGCACAGCGGAGGGATCGCCCCCCTGGCGCGTTTTGATCATCTCCACGCCGCTGCGCTCGCCCCAAACCTCGAGCTGCTCAATGGCCGCCGCGCGATACGTGTCGGCCGCGCACAACAGGGCGGTCTTGCCCTGGGCGCGGTAATACGCTGCCAGCTTGCCGCTGGTGGTGGTCTTTCCCGTGCCGTTGACCCCCACCATCATGATCACTTCGGGGCCTGCAACCGCTTTCGCCGGTTCTGCATTTCCGTCCAGTGCCTGCTGCAACAACTCCTTCAGCAACCCCCTCAGTTCCTCTCCGTCGCGAATCTGCTGCCGCTTCGCGCGCTCCCTCAGACTTCCCACAATCTCCGCTGCCGTGGTCACGCCGATGTCCGACGCGATCAGGCTCATTTCCAGTTCTTCGAGCGCCGCCTCGTCGACGGTCCGCGTCATCGCCAGCACGCTGTCGATCCGCTCGCCCAGGTTCTCGCGCGTACGCGAGACCGCCTCGCGCATCCGGTCGAAAACGCTTTTCTTTTCCGGCTCGTTCAGGCTGCCGAACAACGTCTGAATCATGAAGGACGAACCTCACTCCGCATGATTCAAGTGTAGACAACCCGGCAGATGGGTTTTTCCGGTCACCCTCCCTACACCACCTCGGCAGCGGGCCTTCGCATGCGGAAGGAAACCGGAATGCGCAGCCGCTTCACCTCCAGTGCACCGCTGCGCACCAGCGCCGCCAGCGCATCCACTACCAGGGGATCGTAACGGGTACCGGAAAGTCGCTGCATCACTTCCAGCACGTAATCAGGATTCATGGCCGCCTGGTAGGGCCGCGGCGTCGTCATCGCGTCAAAGGAATCGGCTACGGCAATAATCCGCGCCATCATGGGAATCTGCTCGCCCTTCAGCCCGTAGGGATAGCCTGTCCCATCCAGCGACTCATGATGCAGCTCCACGCCCGGGATCAGTTCATGCAGCATCTCGATCGGACGCAGAATCGCCGCGCCCTTCACCGTGTGCGCCTTCACAATCTCAAATTCATCCGGAGCCAGCGGCGCCTCTTTCATCACCAGGTAATCTTCGATGCCCAGTGTGCCGATGTCATGGAGCAGCCCCGACAGCCGAATCCACTCGACCTTCTCCTCGTCGAGGCCCAGCTTGCGCGCGATCGCCGCTGAGTACCGCGCTACCCGCTCCGAATGTCCGCGCAGATAGGCAGCCCGTTCGTCGACCGCCTTAGCCATCATGCGGATCAGCTCCGCCAGCGTTTCGTAGCTGCGCCGCGCCTCTTCGTGCTTCGCCTGCCAGCCATCCTGCAGCGTCTTCACAGCACCCTGCCACGTCAGGATCAGCTCAGCGAACAGACGGTCGGAGGTGGACCGCGCCAGTTCCTGCCCGTGCAGCGGAGAGCCCGATTCCACCACGCGGATCAATTCGCGCAGCCGCTTCTCAAATCGCTTGCTCCAGATCGCGCCCGCGGCGAGGGCCGCTCCCAGTCCGGCAGTTCCGCCCGCCAGACCCAGAAGCACAGAGGACTGTGTTACTTGCAGCGTCAAAAGAACCGCCGTCAGGGTGGCCGCAGCAACGGCTGCGAGAACCACCGCAATGCGCACAAAAACGCGCTGCCGCAGTCGCGGAATGCCCGGCAGCGGGCCTTGCCGCGCGACGAGACGTGGAGAATCCTGCATCGAGTCCGTTTCTCCTTGGTCGTACGGAGGGCCGCGGAGCCTTTCCTCGCCAGTTTACGAAGTCCGCAAACGACCAGGGCTCACACGAAGGTGGTAGCTGCCCATCCAATACGGGTCATCACAGGTGATTACTAGAGTTACGGCGGGTCAGCAGTGGTTCACAAGCGCCCCGCGGATGAGCCGATTGCGTGCATTCTACTCGTCTCGTCCTGGCCGCACCATCAGCTCCTCAATGGCGCGCTGCGGCGATTTTCCGTGGATCAGAATCGCCTCCATTTGCTCGGCAATGGGCATTTCGACGCCGTGCTTCCTCGCCAGTCCCAGAGCTGCGGCCGTGGTGCGCACACCCTCGGCCACTTTCCCCTCGAGGCTTGCCAGGATCTCGGCCAGCCCTCGCCCCTGCCCCAGTTCCACACCCACCGTGCGATTGCGGGAGAGCGAGCCGGTGCACGTGAGCACCAGGTCGCCCATGCCGGAGAGCCCTGCCAGCGTTTCCCTTCTCCCTCCGCAGGCGACCGCCAGGCGCGTGATCTCCGTAATGCCGCGGGTGATGAGCGCTGCATTGCTGTTAAAACCGAGACCCAGCCCGGCCACGATTCCCGCAGCGATGGCGATGACGTTTTTCAGCGACCCGCCCAATTCCACGCCCACGACATCGTCGTTGGTATACAGGCGCAGCGAGCGGCTCGAAAATTCGCGCTGCACCCGCGACGTCAGCTCTCCATCGAGAGAGGCGATCGTGATCGCTGTCGGCGCACCCGCCGCCACTTCCTGTGCGAACGACGGACCGCTGAGCACACCGCAGGAGAGGTGCAGCCCGCGCGCGCCCAAAACATCTTCGATCACCTGCGTCATGCGCAGATAGCTCTCGTCCTCAATGCCTTTGGTCGCGCTCACCAGCATCTGCCCGTCGTGCAGATGCGGCGCAAAACTGCGATACGACGAGCGCGTGAATTCCGAAGGCGTCACACTGACCACGATGTCCGCATCGCGCAGCGCCTCGCCGGGCTCCGTGGTCACGGCAATCGACTCGGGCAGAGAGAATCCGGGCAGGAACGCAACGTTCTCGCGCTTCTGCAGCATGGTCTCCGCGACATCGAGAGCGTACGACCACAGCGCGATCTCATGCCCGCCGCGACGCGCAAGACTGATGGCAATGGCTGTGCCCCATGCGCCGCTGCCCATCACCGCGATTCGGCTCATGCGGAGGTGGTCCTTGTCTTGCCGAAGCGATATTCCTGCCCGCTGATCAGCCGCGCGATGTTCTCATGATGCTTCGCAATCACGATAAGCGGCACGATGAAGAGGACTGCCGTCGCAAACGGCGTGCGCGGAGCATGCGGAAGGAGCAGCGCCAGGAAAGGAAACGCCGCCGCGGAAAGAATCGATCCCAGCGATACGTAACGCGACAGCGCGAAGATCACGATAAAGACGCCGAGCCCGCACAGCGCCGCCCATGGCGCCAACGCAATGAAAACGCCGAAGGCCGTCGCCACGCCCTTGCCGCCCTTAAAGCCCAGCCAGACCGGGTAGATGTGCCCCAGGATCGCTGCCAGCGCGGCGAGCGCCTTCGCGTTCTCGAGTCCGCTCAGCGTCGCGCCGCTGCGCATGGCCAGCCAGTCGCAGAGCAGCACCGCCGCAAATCCCTTTAGCACATCCAGCAGGAACGTCACCGCTCCAAGGCCTTTCGAGCCGGAGCGAATCACGTTGGTCGCGCCAATGTTGCCGCTGCCTTTTTCGCGAATGTCTTCCTTCCGGAAGACGCGCACCAGCAGATACCCGAACGGAATGGAGCCAAGCAGATACGCCAGAATACCGGCGACCACGTAATGGGAAAGGGGCATTGCGCTTATGAGTCTACCAGTTGCGCATGTGCCCTTGCCCCTGCTGCTGACCCGACGGCCCGCGGCTCGAACTCAGTGCAGCGGCTGCGCTTTGCCGTTCTCGAGTGTCTGCTCGATGATCTTCTGCATGTCGCGACTCATATCGAGCGCCAGCTTGCTCTGCTGCTCGCCCAATCGTCCCTCTACCTCGCCCAGCCGGCCCTGTTCCTCACCCAGCCTGCCGATTTCGGATCCGAAATCAGCCTGCCGCGCCGCGAGCCTGGCACGCGTGGCGTTCAGCTTCGCCTGCATGTCAGCCATCTGCGCCTGCAGCTCCGCCGTGCTCTGTGTATTCCAGCGGTCTTCCATCGCCTTCAGCCTGGCCTGCACGGCTGCCATATCCACAGAGTTCAGCTGCTTCATTGCCGCCTGCAAATCTGCCTGCACCTCCGCCAGCTTGTCCGGGGTCATTTCCTTTTGCGCCCTCTGCATTTCGGCCTGGAACTGCGCCATTTTCTCCGGGCTCAGCTCGCTTTGCGCAGCCTTCAGCTCCGCGTCCACTTCCGCTTTCATCGTCGCGTTCCACTCCGACTCCGCCGCCTTCGATTCCGCCTGAATCTCCGCCATCACCCTGGCAACATCCGCGTCCGAAAGATTCCGCGCCTCCTTCGCTTCGCGTACCAGCTCGTCCCGCTCCGTACCAAGATTTGTCTGCGTCTGTCCCACCAGCCTCTGCCGGATTCCGAGATCGTCCATCGGCTTGTACGTGGCCTCAACCTGCGCAAGGATCGCCGGATCGGTGACGATGTACGGCTTGCCGTCGTGATGAAACCAGAGGAACGGCCCGTTCGCCTGTTTGCGCGCCTTGTCAATCTCGGCGGCGAAATCGCCCGGCCAGCTCCCTGAGAACGTGAACTGGTTCCCCGGCCCCTCTACCACCGCGTACGAATCGCCGTTTTCTGTGAATTGGAAGCCGAAACCGTTGACCGCCGTGCCGTCATTGATGAGGAAATGATGCGGCCCATGGATCCTGACCGAGTTGCCGTCGCCGAGAATGGCCATCGGCCCATGGCCGTCGGGATTGGGCGCCAGCACCACCAGCGGCGACTGCGGAGGCAACGGCGCAACCGGCGGAGCCAGGTCTGCCGGCGGCCCTGGCGGAATCGCAGGAGCGACAACTGGCG
>JBARMS010000184.1:0-2786 GCA_049802575.1 Acidobacteriaceae bacterium
CGGCAGCAGAACAGCATTCACACCGCCGGCAAGGGCGATATGGCATTCGCGCCCGCGCAGGCTCTGGCACGCCAGGTGGACCGAGACGAGGGATGCGGAACAAGCGGTATCCACCGCCAAGCTGGGACCGTGCAATCCCATGGTGTAGGAGATACGCCCGGCAGCAATGGCTGGCGATGAACCGCTGGCTAGGTAGGCATCGATTGCGTTCTCGCCTCGCTCCAGCAGGATGCGGTGGTAATCGGTCGATCCAATGCCGATGAAGACACCCGTTTGCGTACCTTTCAGGCCGCGCGGGGAATACCCTGCATTTTCCAACGCCTCCCAGCACACTTCCAGCAGCAGTCTTTGCTGGGGATCCATGCTGATCGCTTCCCGGCCGGCGATTCCAAAGAATGCGGCATCAAAGCAGTCGATCTGAGAAAGAAAACCGCCCCACCTGGTGGAAATGCGGCCAGGGACGTCTGGATCGGGATCATAGTAGGCTGCGGAGTCCCAACGCTCGGAAGGCACTTCGCCGATAGCGTCCGAACCTTTACGCAGCAACTCCCAAAATGCCTCGGGCCCCGCCTCTGCCCCGGGAATCCGGCAACCCATTCCGACGATCGCGATTGGCTCATTCTGCTGCCGCTCGACATGCTGGAGTTTCGCGTGCATCTCCAGGGCGAGGAGCGCCAGGCGTTTGGGCGACAGCTTTTCGATGCGTTGCCGGAAATCGTCGAAATTGGTCATTGCGCGGCTCCGAATTTCCCCTGTAACAGTGCGTCCACCTGTTCGTCGGAAAGGTCCTCGATGCTGCTCAGCACGTCAGAGTCCTCCTCTGTTATGGACTGTGTTGGGGACAGCTGCTCGCCCCGGCCATACAACAGGCTCAGAAGATAGGCGGTAATCTCCTCGACGGTGGGGTGGTTGAAGAGAAGAGTCGCCGGTATACTACGCTCCACTTCGGCCGCGAGGAGGTTGCGCAACTCGAGTGCCATCAGGGAATCAAGTCCGTACTCGGATAGCGGCTGCTGAGAATCGATGGAACTTCCGGGTGCGAAACCAAGCACGCGCGCAGAAATTTCGCGAACGCACTCGCGGACGATCTCGGCGCGTCTGACTTCCGGCGCCCCAACTAGCTTTGCCAACAATCCATAGCGACTCGGAACGCTGACGGGAGCCTGTGAGTGTTCTCCCCCAACAGCGCTAAAGAACGTATGCGCCATGTAGGCGGGATATAACTGCCTCCACCTCTGCCAATCCACTGGAAGAACCGCAACGTTTGCCAGTTCGGAGCCGAGGAGGCGGTCGAAACAGAACAAGCCTTCTTCGGTGGTCATGCCCTCGACGCCCGACAGATCGCGGTCGACGGCGGCAGCGTGCGTGAGCATTCCTGTTTCGGTCCAGGCGCCCCAGTTGATGCTCGTCGCTGTGAGACCCAGTCCTCGCCGATAGTGAGCCAGTGCATCGAGGAAGGCATTGGCGGCAGCATAGGGACCGATGCGCGGCGAGTTGAGCACGGCGGACGCCGACGAGAAGAGGATAAAGAAGTCGAGCGGCGTTTTCTCCAGGGCCGAGTGAAGGTTCCATGCACCATCAACCTTAGCTCGAAAATGTGAGGCGAAATCCTCGTACAGTGCGTCCGCGACCGGCACCGGCCGGGCAATGCCCGCGGCGTGCACGATCCCCCTGAGGGGAGGCCGCCACTCCTCCTGATATCGGTGGAAGTACTCTTGCACGGCTTTAGAATCCCCCACGTCCAGGGCTACCGTTTCGATGGACGCCCCTAACCGCTCGAGTTCGAGAAGGATCGAAACAGCTCGAAAGCGCGGGTGTTCGGGCGGCAACGCGCGCCACCGGGATCGCAACGGAAGACCGGTGCGGCCCATCATGATTAATCGGCGTGCGCCACGGTTCACCATCCAGCGAGCCACTTCAATTCCGAGATCGCCCAGGCCGCCGGTAATCAGATACGCGCCATCCTCGCGTAGAGGATTCGCTAAAGCAGCCGGGACGGATTGGCGTTCTAAGCGCGTTATCAGCCGGTAGCCACCACGCAATGCAACCTGATCTTGGCCGTTCGGATTCAGTAGGTGGCGGCAGAGAGGTTCGGCCTGCTGAGACGGCTCGGCAGCGGGGTCAAGATCGACTATTCCACCCCAAAGATCCGGATGCTCCGATGCGATCGATCGTCCGAGTCCCCACAAGGGCGCCTGCCACGGAGGAACGCACCCTCTTTCAGAGCCGGTAAACTGCGCGCCTCTTGTAACCACCCACAGCCGCGGGCTCGGGCCGCCGGCCTCGGCAATGCGGCGAGTCAAATCCGAGAGGTGGGCGCATGACCCCGCGACCAGGCTGGCATCTTGAATTGCGCGGAGATCGACGATGCCAGCTGGGCGGCTGCCATTTAGAGTAGGATTTTCTTTCCAATCGCCCGTCACCTGACAGGAACACCCAAGACCGGTCATGCTCCTGGCAACCGCTTCGCTTATGCCGTCGCCCGGCACGCCAAGAACCAACCAATGTTCCGGGCTAACAACCAGCGGCGTTTCCGGAATCTCACTGCCCTGCCACCCGATGCGGTAAAACCAGCCGTCGGTTTGTTCATGATCCTTCGGAACGATGGATGCGGGGGCATCGATCGGAGCCGTCTGTTTTGTTCGGGTTTCCACCCAGTATCGTTGGCGTTCGAAGGGGTAGGTGGGTAGTGGAATGCGGCGCCGAGCGTAGGGCTCATCGTACCCCGCCCAGTTCACTTCCGCCCCTTGCACATACAAGGAACCCAGGGCCCCCAGCATTTGCTC
>JBARMS010000185.1:0-6147 GCA_049802575.1 Acidobacteriaceae bacterium
GGACAAAGCGCACCCGGTGCCGCAAAGCGGCACGACGGTAGAAGCCCCGGCCTTCAGGCCGGGGAAACAGGCAGCAGAGCTGAAAGGGCTTCAGCCCCGGGCTTGAAGATCAGAGCACACCCTGGCCGAGATTCGAAGCAATGCGTACAGATTGGTGGAATCCCATATCTGCGAACAGCGCGCCGCAATGCCGATGAACCACGAAACATCGCTGAAGCGGATTGCCCTCCGCTGCCATCCCCGCCAATCCACGGGGAAACAAAACTTCTGTCATCCTGAGCGAGCCTTCCAGATTCGTTGCGCGCTGCTTTTGCGCGCAACAATCAACGCAGACGCGAGTCGAACGGACCCGCATTTCCTCCATTTCGACTGCGATGGTTCCGAAATGCTGGTGATACACCAGGATCAAATCAACCACGTATAAGATCGCAACCAGTGCCCACGATGTTCGTTACGAGAGAGTCGAAAATCTTCGATCCGCGCGACCCTTCATCCGCTGCGTATGGCTGCGAACTGCTTGATGCCAGCGTGATTCAGAAAAGCGATGGCTGGTGGATGGTCTTGGCGGCCCAGCCCAAGGGACATGGGGCAACCGATCTTTTCAGTGCGAACCTGCCGCAAGGCGCGAGCCTGTCTGCCGCAGGGTGGAAACCGCTTCGCAATGCTGTGGGAGAATTGCTGCCCCTGGCGGGGCGTCGCAGGAGTGGACTGTGGGATGGCAATGGCGGAAGGCACTGCCCTTCCTGCGTGATGGGCTGGGACCCTGAACGCGCAGCATGGATTGAGCGAATCTACTATGCCGGTGCCGCTGAGAACCTTTGGGGACCCTACACGATCGGTTATCTGGAATGGGACGGTCAACAGTGGATCGATCAGCCCGAACCCGCGTTCGTCGCCAACGAAGACTGGGAACACGGAAGCGTCTGCGAACCCAATCTCCTGTATCACGATGGCAAATGGAAGATGTGGTATGTCGCCGGTTCCAATCACGAAGATTATTTGGTCCAGGGATATGCGGAGAGCGAGGATGGGCGCACCGGCTGGAGCAAACATTTGGTATTCGCCGCACCGGAAATGAAGATGTTCGACTTCTGTGTTCGTCAGCGAGAGGGCGGATTCGACGCTGTCTTTGCACGGGTCTGGATGGGCCGGGGTGAAATGCCTGCCGAGACCGGCCTTTGGTGGTGCCGCTCCAATACGCCATCCGGCCTCCTCTCTGACTGGGGACAGCCGGTCCAAATCATGACCGCGGAGGATCGAGGATGGCACGCGGGACCGTGGAAGCCCTCACTCCAGTTCGAGAGCGACGTCAGCCAGCGCGGGTTCGTTTTCTTCGATGGGTCTTATCGCACCAGCGACCCCGGCCCGTTTCCGTTTGTCTTCACGCTGGGCTGCGCAGAAGTCGATCTCTCTTCCACCTGAGCTGCATGGGCGCGAACAGTTGGTACATTTCTTAGGGCCGATCCGGGTGGAACTCCCTGGAAAACACGTGGGCCTAAACAGCAACACCTGGGAGGCCGTGCAGGTCAAGGTCCACGAAACCGGCTTCGAATATTCTGGGAGGGTGGAAACTGCGATCCTTTTCACGGAAGATCCGGCAATTGTGCTGAAGAAGGCCGGAGAGTTCCTCGCCTCGCAGCCCGTCCTGCACAACATCATCCTCTCGCTCCTCCATGCCCGCATCACACATGCCGAACCGGGTCGATATTGGGTGGCCACCGAACGGGAGAAGGTGGGGGGGTCGTACTCCAGTCACCGTTGACCTTTGAAGCGACCCTGAGTCCGATGGACGTGCGCATCGCAGAGGCTATGGTAGCGGCGGTCGCGCAGGCAGGTATTTCGCTGCCGGGAGTCAATGGAGACGCCACGACAGCGGCCAACTTCGCCGGGCATTGGAGTGAGAAATGCAAGGCCGCCGTTACCCCGTTTCAGGGCAGCCGCCTTTACGAATGGCTGGAGCCGGGGCAGTTGACGGATATCGCAGGCGGGCTTCGGCGGGCTCTTCCCGGCGACCGCAGTTTGATGGTTGAGTGGGCACGCGGATTTTCCCTGGAGATTGGTTTACCGGCAGACGACACCGAGGTTCGGGTCGACCGATGGTTGGCTGAGGGGGAGTTGTGGATCTGGGATGACGGCGAGGCAATGTCGATGGCGGTGGGTCGAAAGCCAACGGAAGGCGTAGTCCGAATCTCCGGAGTCTATACTCCAGCCAACAAGCGCAACCACGGCTACGCGCCGGCCTGTGTTCATGCGCTTTCGAAGCATATGCGTGATGCTGGCTTTCGCTGCATCCTTTACACGGACCTGGCGAATCCCACTTCCAATCCGATTTACCGCCGAATTGGCTATCGGTGCGTGGCAGAAGGGCTTCGTTATCGCTTTCCGTGATGGGTAAGGGGACATGCCCATGTCGCGGCATAATCTCCGCAAAACCGGCCGGTGCCCGTTTCGCATTGCGTTGACTGTCCCGGATGGCAACCGTAAGATGAGCCAACCGCAAGGGGACAAGTCCGCAAGTGATTGGCCAGACCATCTCGCACTACTGCGTCCTCCAGAAGCTTGGCGGCGGCGGTATGGGCGTTGTCTACAAGGCTGAGGACACCGACCTGGGCCGCTTCGTGGCCCTCAAATTCCTCCCCGACGAGATGCTGCGCGACCCGCAGGCCCTGGAGAGGTTTCGCCGCGAGGCGCGTGCCGCGTCGGCGCTCAATCATCCCAATATCTGCACCATCTATGAGATCGGAAAGCACGGCGAGCAGTCGTTCATCGCCATGGAGTTTCTGGATGGCGCGACCCTGAAGCATTTGATCGCGGGGAAGCCGTTAGATACAGAAACTGTGCTCTCCCTGGCCATTGAGATTGCCGACGGGTTAGACGCCGCGCATTCTCAGGGAATTGTTCACCGCGACATCAAGCCTGCCAATATCTTCGTGACCAGGCGCGACCACGCCAAGATTCTGGATTTCGGTTTGGCCAAGGTTACCGCGGCAGGCTTCTCCGGCCAGACGCTAACCTTGACCGCCACCGAAGCGCAACTGACCAGCCCCGGTTCTACGCTGGGCACCATCGCCTACATGTCGCCGGAGCAGGCCCGCGGCAAAGACCTGGACGCCCGCAGCGATTTGTTCTCCTTCGGCGCGGTGATCTACGAGATGGCGACAGGGGCTCTCCCATTCCATGCGGGCAGTTCCGCGGAGATATTCAAGGCCATCCTGGATGCGACGCCGCCCCCTGCCGTTCGGCTGAATCCCGGCATTCCCGCCGAACTGGAACGCATTATCAATAAGGCCCTGGAGAAAGACCGCAACCTGCGCTACCAGAGCGCGACGGAGATCCGGGCCGACCTGCAGCGGCTCAAGCGCGACACGGATTCGGGACGCTTCGCAGCACCGCTGTCCGCGGCGAGCGCCCAGCTTGCAGCCACCGCCCTGGCGAGCAGTCCCTCGGGACCCGCCGCCATCGCTGCCCCCGGCGGTGCTCGATGGAAGAAATGGGCAATCGTGGGCGGCCTGGTCCTCGCCGCGATCGTGGTCTTTGTCTACCTGCAATCTCGCCCCTTGCCGCAGCCCAAAGTATCGGGCTACGACCAGATCACGCACGACGGCATTGCAAAGGACCTTATCGGGACAGATGGCCCCAGACTCTATATGAGTGAATTCGCATCCTCTGGAGTCGCGGAAGTATCGAGCTCGGGTGGGCAGGTGGCTGGCGTCTCGGTTCCTGCCCCAACCATGGTGTTGCTCGCGGTCTCTCCCGACGGTGCAGACTTGCTGGTCGCAGACGAGGTGGGGCAGACCGATTTCAATGGACCCCTGTGGGTCGTGCCTGTCCTCGGCGGGTCGCCGCGCCGACTGGGCGACGCCTCGGGAGGCGGCGCTGCCTGGTCTCCCGATGGGCAAATGATCGCTTATACCGATGGGGCCGACGTCTATGTGGCAAAGAGCGACGGCTCCGAGCCTCGCAAGCTCTTCACCGCGCAGAACCTTGCGTACAGACCTGCCTGGTCCCCAGACGGCAGGATGATTCGATTCACCAACGCGACAATAACAAGCTCCGGCGGCGAGCTCTGGCAGGTGAATGCCGACGGGAAAGACCCGCATCTCCTGTTGCCCGGTTGGCACACTCCGCCGCAGGAGTGCTGCGGCCGATGGACTGCCGACGGGAAGTATTTCGTTTTCGGTTCGCGAGGAAATATATGGGCTCGTGCGGAACGGGGGAGCTGGTTTGGAAAAGCTGACACCGAACCGTTCCAGTTGACCTCGGGGCCGATGACCTTCTTCTCCCCTCTGCCCAGCAAGGATGGGAAGAAGTTGTTCGTGGTGGGGGCATTCGCGCGTGGAGAGCTGACTCGCTACGATACGAAGTCCGCAACCTTCGCCCCGTTTCTTTCTGGTATTTCAGCCGATGGCGTCAGCTTCTCCAGGGACGGCCAGTGGATCGCCTATGTCAGCTACCCGGACGCAACACTGTGGAGAAGCAACGTGGACGGCAGCCAGCGAATTCAGCTCACGTACCCGCCGCTCGCCTCGGAACTTCCAGCCTGGTCTCCCGACGGCAAGGAGATCGCGTACTACAGCATGTTGCCCGGCCAGAAGGCGAAGCTGTATGCCGTTGCCGCCGATGGCGGAACACCGCGTGCGCTGATTCCTGATGACACCTCGGAGGAATTCGACGCCACATGGTCCGCAGACGGAACAAAAATTGCTTTCGGCTGCGCTCCCACCGATTCCAACAGCGCCATCCGGGTCCTCGACCTCGGAACCCACCAGATATCGACCCTGCCTGGGTCGAAGGGCCTTTTCTCGCCGCGCTGGTCGCCGGATGGGCGTTATTTAATCGCCATGCCGTTCGGATCGAACAGTCTGATGCTTTTCGATTTCGCATCGCAAAAGTGGGAGGAAATCGCGAAGATCAGCATGGGTTTCCCCAATTGGTCAAAGAATGGAGTCTATGTTTATTTCCTCCATGAGGCCGACCACCCCTCGGTGATGCGGATTCGCATGCGCGACCGGAAGATCGAGGAGGTCGCCGACTTGAAGAACTTCCGTCAGGCGGGCTACTGGAGCGTCTGGCTCGGGCTGGCTCCCGACGATTCACCGCTTCTGCTGCGCGACACCGGCACCCAGGACGTCTACGCTCTCGACTGGCAAACCAGGTAACTCACACGCGCCGCTTCGGTCTTCCAGCGCGAGTCAGCACGATTGAATGCATGCTGCTTCCTGCAACCTCGCACGCGATTCTGAAAGGATTACCGGCTATACGGAAGTCTCAATTCCATCGGAAAACGATCCTGAGGACAGGTGGCCGGGTGCCCCATGCCGGACGCCCCATGCCGCGCGCCACCCCTCTGCGCGGTGTTCGCAGATGGGCAATTCCACCAATCTTCAGAGCAGAGCTTCGCGGACTTTGTTTTCGTATCAGGGCACGACAAAAAGACCGCATCGAAAACACCTAACGGATAGGTTTTCCAAGTGTCTGGATTGTCAGGATGATCGGACATGTCAGGGCGGCCGCGCAAAAACGCACAAATTTCAGCACCTCCCGCGCGCTCATCCTGAGGAGCGACGCGACGAAGGATCTGCGATCGTTGTTTTGCGTGGGATCGGTGCCAAAACTTCCTTATCGCCGACTACACACTCGGAACTCGAATGCGAGACTGATAGCGCATAGAATCATGTGGGCATGACCGCAGCCCATCAGTCAGTTGGGGGAAGACGGTGGAAAGGCGCGAGGAATGGCGACGGGCAATACGGAAGTTTCGGCTCCATCGGAAACCATCCTGAGGACAGGCGGCGGGTGCCCCACCTCCGCGCGGCGTTCGCAGATGGGGGCTTCCGCCAATCTTCAGAGCAGAGCTCCGAGGACTTTGCCTTTGTATCAGGGCACGACCCTGGAGCTTGCGGAAATACTCTGAACGGTTTTGCTTCTGTTGTATCAGGGCACGACCTTGGTCGTGCCGAAAGGCCTCAAAATACGTCCGGCTTTAGCCCCTGAGGGATGTCCATTTCTCGTTTCAGCCAATTTTTCCGCAAGCTGCTTGGTCGTGCCGAAAAGACGCCGCGCAGCGGCTTCCATGCTGCCGCAGGCGTCCGGGTCCCCAACACGCCCTCCTTTGGCGTGATGGGGTGACTCGGCGCAGCACGGAAC
>JBARMS010000186.1:0-17807 GCA_049802575.1 Acidobacteriaceae bacterium
GTGGCCACCGACGTGGCCGCGCGCGGCATCGACGTGGCCGACGTGGCCCACGTAGTGAATTACGATATGCCCAAGGAGGCCGAGGATTTTGTGCATCGTGTGGGACGCACCGGCCGCGCCTCCAGCCTCGGCGTCGCTTCCACTTTCGCCGCGCCGGACGAGATCAATGCGCTGCGCAAAATTGAGCACACGCTCGCGATCAGCACAAAGAAATTCCGCGTGCGTTCGAAAACCCACGCGGAGTTGCGCACAGCCTGAGGTAAAACACCTCCCGCTGAAAGGGTGCGCTAACCGGCGCACCCTCCCGGGCTGAAAAAACCATTCCCTGCTAAGCCCTGTGATCGGCATCAGGCGACCGCTTCGCCGCCGCCACTTCTGGTGACGGGCAGTCTGCGACAGGGGCTGCGGTTCCGGCCAGGTGGTGCGCTATCTGCATGAACCGGGCACCCGGCCCAGCGTACAATTCCGCCCATCCCCACCTCGCGCCAGGAGCGCTCCATGCCCTGCTCGGTTTTTGTCGGAATCAGTGTCGATGGCTTTCTGGCCCGGCCCGACGGCACTGTCGATTTTCTTGATGCCGGCGGAAACACGCCACACGGTTTCGAGGAGTTCTACGCGAGCGTCGATGCCATCGTCATCGGCCGCAAGACTTTTGAATGGGTGCTGTCGTACTGCCGATCGCATGAAGGCTGGCCCTATGGCAAAAAGCGCGTGGTGGCTCTCAGCACCAGCCCGCTCGATTTCAGCTCGCTCGCCAAGGCCAGCATCGAGCAGATGTCGGGGGAACCGGCCGACATCGTCGCCAGGCTTGAAGCCAGCGGCGCTCAGCATCTGTACATTGACGGCGGCCTGACCATCCAGCGCTTCCTGCGCGCCGGTCAGATCGACCGCCTCATCATCACCCGCGTGCCCATCCTGATCGGCCAGGGAATCCCGCTCTTCGGCGCGCTGCCGCACGACGTTGCGCTCGAACACGTGGCCACACGCTCCTACGCGGGCGGCCTGGTCCAGACGGAGTATCGCCTCCTTCGCGACTCATCGTCCGCTTCCTGATGCACAAGCACTTTGCCTGCCGTGGAGTAGACTGATGGGTTCTCTCCTGGGGTTCTCATCGTTCTCTTCATGTTGAGTTTCTCCACCACAACCTCGCTTTGCCTTGCCGGAGGTGTGCCGTGGAAAATGCGAACGCATTCATTGGAAAACTGAATCAACCTTCTCCGGAAGAGATTTCCACTGCCCTGGGGAAGAGCGAAGCAGCCTGGTCCCAGTTCCTCGCATGGATGGTCGACGAACACGGAATCACGGCTCAGGAATGGAAATCGGTTTCAGCCAAATACGGGTGGTCGCTGCGGCTCAAAATTAAAGAGCGGACCATCGTCTATCTTGCCCCGTGCGACGGCTGCTTCACTGTGTCGTTCGTCCTCGGGCCAAAAGCCGTAGAAGCTGCGCATCAATCCGGTCTCCCCAACGCAGTGGTTGAGGCGATCGACAACGCTCCGCGCTATGCGGAAGGCACTGGCGTCCGCTTCACCATGAAACAAATTGCCGACCTCGCACCAGCGCGGAAGCTGGCGACGATCAAACTGGAACACTGATGCGCCGCGCCGCTGTTCCCTGGTCGCAGGCCCCTGTATCCTGGAGAGATGAAAGTCGCCATCCTGGGATTTGGGACGGTGGGGTCGTCGGTCGCGCGCATTCTCTGCGATCTGCGGCCCGAAGGCATCCACCTCTCGCATGTCTTCAATCGCGGCATCGCCCGCAAGATCGCCGAGTGGGCTCCATCGACCGTGGTGTGGACGGAAAGCTTCGATGAGGTTCTGCGCTCCGACGTGGACGTGATCGTCGAACTGGTGGGCGGACTGGAGCCGGCCGGCACCTGGGTGCGCCACGCGCTCGAGGCCGGCAAGTCCGCGGTGACCGGCAATAAGAAGCTCATTGCGGCGCACGGCATCGAACTGGATCAGCTGGCTCGCTCGAAAGGCGTGCATCTGCTCTATGGAGCGGCTGTCGCCGGCGGGATTCCCGTCATCCCCGGCCTGCAGCAGGGGCTCGCCGGCGATCGCATCACCCGCATCGAAGGCATTCTGAACGGCACGTGCAATTACATTCTCAGCCGGATGGAAACCGGAGCGGCCTTCGCCGATGTTCTGGCCGACGCGCAGAAGCTGGGATATGCCGAAGCCAATCCCAGCGAAGACGTCGATGGCTTCGACGCGCGAGCCAAACTGGTGATTCTTGCGCGTCTTGCCTTGCGCGCCGGAATCGACGTTGAATCGGTTGCCTGCCGCTCGATCACCCAGGTGGACGCAGTCGATCTCGTGTATGCGCGCGACCTGGGCTGCACGATCCGCCAGATTTCCAAAGCCGAACTACTTCCCGAGGGAGTCTCGGCCGCCGTCGGCCCCATGCTGGTGCCTTTGCGTTCGCCACTCGCCTGGTCGCGCAGCACCGAGAACACGGTGCTCGTCAGCGGCCAGTACGGCGGAGACGTTGTCTTTTCCGGACATGGCGCCGGCGGCAACCCAACGGCGGTTGCCGTGGTCTCGGACCTCATCGCGCTGGCACACGGTTCGGGATCCGTCGATCTGCCCAGCCGCCCCACGCCGATCAGCGGTGAATTCGAAATGCGCCATTACATCCGCTTCATCGTGAAGGATGCGCCGGGCATCGTGGCCGAGATCGCCAGCGCGCTGGCTCAGGAGAAGATCAACATCGACGCGCTCTTCCAGCGCCCGGGCTACGAGAAGGACCGTCTGCCGTTCGTCGTGACCGTCGAGCCCTGCGCGGCGTCGTCCCTGCGGCGGGCTATGGACCGCATCGCCCACACACCCTGGCTGGCCCAGAGGCCGCTGGACATGCCTATTCTCGGCGAATAGGACACGGAGGCGGCGCGAAGCTCCAATTCTGAGACTGCACTCGCCTCAATGGCGACAGCCAGGTGGCTCGCCGCGTTCACGACGAAGTCCGGGCCTTGCAGCGGAGGGATCGCGCGGGGGAAGAGCGAGAGCTCAGAACCGGGCGCTCGCGGTCCTGCCATTTGGGCGCGCATCACGGCCAGGACCGCCGGAATTAGACTCAATGCAGATGTTCTCAACCCTCATCGCAGCCGCCACGACGCTGCTCACCCTTGCCGGATTTGGGTATTCGGTGCTGGCCATGTGGGGCGCGCGCGCCTTTCTGCGCCGGCGCCGTTTCTCTCCAGGGTTCGCGCCCGGCGTCAGCATTCTGAAGCCGCTGCGCGGCACCGATCCCGGCATGTACGAAGCTTTTGGCAGCCATTGCCGCCAGGACTATGCCGGAAACTACGAGATCCTCTTCGGCGTCGCAAGCCTTGAGGATCCCGCCGCCGCCGTGGTTCAGCAACTGCAGGCCGACTTTCCCGCCCATGCGATCCGCCTGATTCTGTGCCCGGAGAACCTCGGCCCCAACGGCAAAGTGAGCGTGCTGGCCCAGCTCGTTCCGCGTGCAACGTACGACTATTTCCTGATCAACGACAGCGATATTCGAGTGGGTCCCCAGTATCTGGCGCATGTTCTGGCAGCCTTTGCGATTGCCGATCAGGCAAAACCCGTCGGCCTCGTCACGGCGCTCTACCGCGGGCGCGCCCACGGGACTTTCGGGTCGAAACTGGAGGCTCTCGGCATCTCCACAGACTTCATCCCCGCTCTGCTCGCCGCGCGGTCTCTCGAACGCGGTCTGCACTTTGGACTTGGCTCGACGCTGGCCGTCTCGCGCGCCGCACTCGAGTCTGCTTTTCCGCCGCCTGCAGGGCTTGTGCCCCTGGCCAGCTACATCGCAGATGACTACCAACTGGGGGCACAGATCGACCACGCCGGTTTTCGCATCGAGCTGTGCGACGAACTGGTGGAGACTTTCGTGCCCGCCTACTCATGGCGTGAATTTGTCGAACATCAGCTGCGCTGGCTGCGCACGGTTCGCGATTCTCGTCCCGCCGGTTACTTCGGCATGGTTTGCGCCAACGTGCTTGCGTGGGCTTTCCTGAATGTCATCGCATCAGGCCTGAGCCTCTTCTCCCTCGCACTCTTCAGCATGGCGCTTATGTTCCGCGTCTCGATTGCCCTGGGGGTGGGTATCGGCATCCTTGATGACCGCCAGGTGCTGCGCGACCTCTGGCTATTGCTGCCGCGCGATCTGGTGGCCCTTGCGCTGTGGGCGTGGAGCTACGCCTCCGACACCGTCATCTGGCGCGGCGAGCGGTTCGTCCTCACAAAAGGAAAGCTGGTTCGCGAAACGCCGGAGGCGACGGCCGCCGCAACCGCGCCCCTGATTGAGAAGAATTAAGAGATGCGGAGTCTCAGTGCGACGGCGGCACGTACTCTTTTGGCAGGGCCGCGCCCTCGCCGAAGAAGAACTGGTCCATCTGCTCGACCAGGAATTCCTGAGCCTGCGGCGTCCACGGCTGCAGGCGGTATTCATTGAGCAGCATCTTCTGGCGCTCGATCCATTCGCCCCACGCCTTTTTTGAGACGTTGTTGTAGACCTTGTGGCCAAAGTCGCTGTCAAAAGGAGGCTCGTCCAGCCCCTCCAGTTCCTGTTTGTAGCGCGAGCAAAGTACCATGTGCGGCATCGTGATCTGTCTCTCTGAGTATTGTAACCAGGCGAACGCACATACCGGCCCGCGGCAATCCTGTGTCTGGCCATCCATTCCTGAAAAAGCAACCGATTCAGGGGTTTCGGATTCGCACACACTGGAAGTCATGGCGGAAGCGACGCAGCAGGCTCAAGTTTGAGGGTTTTCTGCAGCAGGACGTCTAATATTTTTGGTAAGCAGGATCGTCGGAGGGTTCTCGTTTGAACTCGCGAACGTCGGTTCATGAGTAAGTCCATGGGGAGCAATCGTATTCGGCGCGTATTGTCCAGGCCTCTTCTGTTTGTCATTTTGTTCGCATTCTGGCGCGGGCACCCAGCCTTTGCTCAGTCGCCGCAACAGATTGTCAGCACGGTCGTCCAGAAGGAAATCAAAATCGAAGCGGCCGACCACAGCCGATGGATGTACCGTGACGCCTACAAGTCGCCCGACAAAGATATCGTTAAGCTCGTCATCCAGACCCCCGGAGCGAATCTCTCCGAGAACATCCTGGATCATGGCCAGCCGGTGACTCCACAGGAGCACCAGGCCGACCTGAATCATATGCAGCAGGTCATTTCCGACCCCGCGCTGCGAGCTCGGATGCGTCGCGCCGAAGCGCACGACGGCCAGCAGGCAGACGACCTGATGCGGATGCTGCCGACCGCCTTTCTCTGGACCATCGTATCGCGCGAGAACGGCGACGTTACGTTGTCCTATCATCCGGACCCCAATTTCTCGCCACCCAGCATGAGCGCTCGCGTTCTCGCGTCCATGTCCGGAACCCTCGTGGTCGATGAGAGCACGATGCGGCTCAAAGCTCTGAATGGAAAACTGTTGCAGCCGGTCACATTCGGCTGGGGCCTGCTGGGCCGCCTGAATGCTGGTGGCATCTTTCAGATCGTGCGCACCGAAATCGCGCCCGGCGAGTGGCAGATTACACAGACGCATGTCCACATTTCCGGCCACGCTCTCTTCTTCAAGACGATCGGCGATCAGGAAGACGAAATCACGAGCGACTACAAGCCAGTCCCCGACAGCGTCGATATGCAGAAGGCAGCCGCGATGATCCGCGATGGTCAGCTGGCGCGTGAATTAGGCACCCACGAAGAAGCGGCACGCTGACACCGCAGGTTTCCAGACGGCCAGGGCTGCCGGGGTTCTGTGCCGCTGAATTGCGGCAGCCTCGCCCGCTTCAGTGCATGTGCAGCCGCCACGCGGTGTAGCTGAGGATTTCGTGAGCCAGGCGCTCCGCTCGCTGCTGCCAGGCAATGCTGCGTCCCGGCGGCCGCGGCGATGTGTATACCTGCAGACCGTCGTGCTCACAGATGGCGTGAATGCGGAAGAGATGGGTACCGTCGCTGACCACGACGATGCTTCTCAGATTGTTCTCGCGTGCAATCACCGCAAGGCGTTCCGCGCTCTGTTCGGTATTGTCGCTTTCCGTTTCGGCGATAATCGCCGCTTCGGGAACGCCGTGCGCGAGCAGATAGTTTTCGCCGACGCCGCCTTCCGAGTGGTTGGCGTCCGCCTCATATCCACCGCCGAGCGTGATGACCAGCGGCGCGAGGCCGCGCTTGTAGAGGTCAAGCGCGTGATCGAGCCGGGCGCGGAGCACCGGTGAAGGCCGGCCATCGTACTCAGCCGCGCCGAAGACCGCGATCGCGTCCGCTGGCCGCTCCTCATCCCGATGCGCGTAGTACCGAATCTGGCCGTTGACCCACAGAACCCAGGCCGCTGCACCGGCAACCAGTGCTCCCGTGATCCCCAGCAGCACAGCGCGGCTCGCCGCGCGAGACGGCCGGACCGATCTGCGCACACTCTCCAGATTGTCTCTCGGTACGATCATCGGACCGGCATCAACGTTCCTGCAACGCGAGCGCGATGGCGTGGGTGGGAATTGCTCCCTCGCGCAGAACCTGCCACTGGCCATCGGCGCCCGACAGATCCACGATCGTCGTGGGCACGCTGCGGCCCGTGGGGCCCCCATCGACGATCAGCTCGATCCGTTCGCCGATCTGGTCCCGCACGCATCCCGCGTAGGTACACTCCGGCAGGCCGGCCAGATTCGCCGATGTCGCCGTAATCGGCAACCCGAGGGCTTCAACGACCATGCGCGGAATGGCGGCGTCCGGCACTCGCAGGGCCACGTTGCCCGTGTTGGCCGTGCTGCGCAGAGGCAGCCTGGAACTTGCCTTGACGATCACTGTCAGCGGACCGGGCCAAAAACGTTCCGCCAGCAGATCGAAGCAGATTCCGATATCTCGTGCCAGTTGATACGCCTGGGTCAGGTTTGCGACCAGCAGCGACAGCGGCTTGTGTTTGAGCCGCGACTTGATTTCGTAAATGCTCTCCACAGCACGCAGGTTCACCGGGTCCACGGCAAGCCCGTAGAACGTGTCGGTGGGAAGCCCCACGACTTTGCCGCTGCGAATGCAGCCCGCGACATATTGAATCCGGTCCGGCTCAGGCTCGTCCGGATGGATGCGCAGAATCTCTGCTGACAAGGCCTCTCCCGTCGAGGAACATCTCGGCTCTGCGAATCGTTGGCAGGATTTGCGGCAGCAGCCCACGCCCTGGCAACCGGGGGACGCGCTAAAATCCCCCCATGCCGACGGCATCGGATCGCTCGCGCCTCATCAGCATTGTACAGAGTCGGCAAAACGCCCGCGTGCGGGAATTGCGGGCCGCGTTTGCCCGTTCGCCGCGCGATATTCCCGAAGCGATCGGCCTCGAAGGGGAGCACCTGCTGGCCGAAGCTCTGCGCAGCGGCCTGCGCCTGCGGACGGTCTTTCTCCGCGCCGATCCGGATCGCCGCGACTTGAGCCTCCGCATTCTGGAGCGGCTGGCGCTGCCCCCGGGGGTTCCCATCGTTTCGCTGAACCCTGCGGTTTTCTCCAGCGCCGTCGATACCGAATCGCCGCAGGGGATTGCCGCGCTGGTCGAGCCGCCACGATTCTCGCTTGCCGAGGCTGTGGGCGAATTGGATACACCGGCCGCGAGCCCTGGGCGTGCTGCGCCGCTCGTGTTGATCTCCGCAGCCCTTCAGGACCCTGGAAACTTCGGATCGCTCGTCCGCTCGGTGGAGGCGTTCGGCGCCAGCGGCGTGATCGCCCTGCCTGGAACTGTCGATGTGTGGAACTCGAAAGCACTGCGCGCCTCGGCGGGCTCGGCGTTTCGCGTCCCTGTCGTGCAGGAGAAGCCTGGGCTCGCCTTCGCCGCGCTCGCTGAACGGTCCATTCCGGTCCTCGCAGCCGTCCCCGCCGGCGGGTCGGCCCACCCGGCAGATCGGGCGATTTCCTGCTCCAGCTACGATCTCACTGGCCCGGCGGCCATTCTCATCGGGAACGAAGGCGCTGGGTTATCGGAGGAACTGCTGGAGCGTGCCACTGCCCGTATCGCCATTCCGATGCCCGGAACTGTGGAGTCGCTGAACGCGGCGGTCGCCGCCTCCATCCTGCTCTACGAAGCCAGCCGTCAGAGAAGCCAGGCATGAGCCTCTTCAATTCAGTCCCGGAATCGGGCGTCGCCTCCGCCCCTGTCTCTGCGCCACTCGCCGAGCGCATGCGTCCCCATTCGCTCGACGAATTCCTCGGGCAGGAGCATCTGCTGGGGCCTGGCAAGCCGCTGCGCGTGCAAATTGAGCGCGACGACGCCTCGTCGATGATCTTCTGGGGCCCTCCCGGAGTCGGCAAAACGACGCTGGCCAAGATCATCGCGGAAACGACCAAAGCCACCTTCATCGAGTTCTCCGCCGTCCTGGCCGGGATCAAAGAAATCAAACAGGTGATGGCTGACGCGGAAAAGGCGGCCACCTGGGGCAACCGCACTATTCTCTTTATCGACGAGATTCACCGCTTTAACAGGGCCCAGCAGGATGCCTTTCTGCCGTGGGTGGAACGGGGCTCGATCCGCCTGATCGGCGCCACCACCGAGAACCCCTCCTTCGAGATCAACTCCGCGCTGCTCTCCCGCTGCCGTGTCTACACCTTGCAGGCCCTCTCCGACGTGCAGATTGTCACCTTGCTGGAGCGGGCCCTGGGAGACGCCAGGCGCGGGCTGGGTGTTCAGCATCTGACGGCGCCCCACGAGGCGCTGGAGCTGCTGGCCTCCTATGCCTCAGGCGACGCCCGCAACGCGCTGAATGCTCTGGAAGTGGCGGCCAAGCTGGCGACCGATGCGCCGGGGAAAGTCATCACACGAGAAATTGCCACCGAAGCCCTCCAGCAGCGCGTGCTGCTCTACGACAAGCAGGGCGAAGAGCACTACAACCTCATCTCTGCCCTGCACAAATCGGTGCGCAACTCCGACGCCGATGCGACCCTCTACTGGCTTGGCCGCATGCTGCAGGCGGGCGAAGATCCTCTCTACGTCGCGCGTCGACTCGTCCGCATGGCCGTCGAGGACATCGGCCTCGCTGCCCCGGAAGTCCTCAACCTCACCCTCAGTGCGAAAGACACGGTCGATTTCCTCGGCTCACCCGAAGGCGATCTGGCCCTTGCCGAGGCCGCGGTGTATCTCGCCCTCGCGCCCAAATCGAATTCCCTGTACATCGCTTACAGCGAGGTCCAGGCGGACATCGAATCGACCCGGCAGGAGCCGGTTCCGCTCCACCTGCGCAACGCACCCACAAGGCTCATGAAGGAACTCGGGTACGGCAAGGGCTACCAGTACGCCCACGACGTCGACCACAAAATCGCGGATATGGAATGCCTCCCGGAATCGCTGAGGGGCCGCCGCTGGTACCACCCCACCCAGGAAGGCCGCGAGAAGCTCCTTGCCCAGCGGATGGACGAGATTCGACAGCTTCGCGAAGCGCGGCACCGCAAATGAGAACCGCGTGCCACAGCGGCGGGTCGTCCGCACAGATCCAGTGTGTCCCCTTCAGGCCCCCACCTTCGTAATTGCGGAAGTAACACTCATGGGCCATTCACAAACGGACTGATTTACGTAGAATGAAAGGGATGCGGTAAGGGCACGGCTCGCTCCTACCCATCCTTTCCCGACGAGAATGAGAAAACGATGAAACAGTTCGTGAAGGCACTTCTGAACGATGAGACTGGCCAGGACCTGGTGGAGTACGCGCTGATCGCAGCACTGATCGCACTCGTTGCGGTCACGGGGCTGAACGGCCTTGCCTCCAAAATCAACTCCGAATACAACAAGATCGGAAGCGACCTGTAGGGTCTTGGCCGGCGCCCACCCGCCGGTCAGTTCCTGTCAATTCCTCTCCTGCTGACCCTCACTGCCACCATCTCGCGAGCCGGCTTTTCCTTTTTCTGCGAGAATCGCCAAACCCCTTTGTGCTCTGCATTTCACGACGGCGGCAATGCCACCGTCATGACTCTCTATGCCCCAGGGCCATGTGCTATATTCCAAATGAGTTCAATGATTTTTTCCCGTGAGTACGTTGGCTATCTGGCGCGCCATACGGTAAAACACCTGATCGACGCCAAAATGATCCAAACTGGCAAACAGGCGGCCGTCGAGGAACGGGTCTACACGGGCCTGCTCGACGAGCTTTCCCTCGAGGACCGCATCAATGATGAGGTCCGTGTCATCCTCGACGCCTACCAGGAGGAGATGCACCGCACGGGCGCCAGCTATTCCGAGATGTTCAAGAAGGTGAAAACGGAGCTGGCTCGCAAATATAAGGCCGTGTTGAACGAGACTTCGAGCCAGGATCGTTCACGGCTGCCGGGCCAACGCCCCACGCTGCGGATTTCAACGGACAAGCTGAACAAGCTGGGCCACGTGGTGGCGGACACGCTTGCCGAGACCCCGGAGGCCGACTTCCTCGAAGATCGCAACACCATTCGCCAGGAGTCGCGCAAAGCGCTGGAGCACCTGCTGCTCGAGGAGATGCGCATCGACCATGCGGCCCGGCAGAAGATCGAGTCGCAGCGGCGGATCATTCCCGAAGGCAGCCAGGAGTGGGACATCCTCTACCGGAAGTACTACAACGAGGAAGTCAAGAAGCTCGGAATTTAGGTCGCCTGCTCGATCGCTGTCAGGCTCAGGTTCCAACCCCACAAGCACCCTCATGACTGCGACGCCCATGGTTTCCTTGCCGCGCTTTACACTGGGTAGACCTTTTCCGGTGGGTTGCCCCTGATGCGTCTTCGCTGTGTCGCGATCTCTGCTTCGCTTCTGCTTACCGCTACCGCATCTTCCCAGACCGCCGACTGGCCCGCCTATGATGGCGGGGTCAGCGGCGACCACTTCTCGCCCCTGGCGCAGATCAATCGATCGAATGTCGCGCAACTCAAGATTGCCTGGCGTTACGACACGGGTACGAAGGGCGACATCCAGACCAATCCTCTGATCGTCGGCCGCACGCTCTATGGCTACAGTTCAAACGGACAAGTCGTTGCGCTGGATGCCGCGACGGGCAAGCAACTCTGGGTCTTCGATTCGGGAATCGCAGACACGCAACCCTGCCGCGGCTTCAGCTACTGGACCGACGGACACGAAACGCGGTTGTTTGCCGGAATCGTGAACTATCTGTACGCGCTTGATCCGGCAACGGGTCGCCCCATCCCCTCCTTTGGCGAGAGCGGCCGCATCGATCTGCGCAAAGGCCTGCGTGACTCCGAAGGCTACGAGAAGCAGTCCATCGCGCTGACCACTCCCGGCCTCATCTATGAGGACCTGATCATCGTCGGCGGACGCGAGCCGGAGACCCACCCCGCGCCGCCCGGCGACATTCGCGCCTTCGATGTCCGCACCGGCGCGCTGCGCTGGACCTTTCACACCATTCCGCACCCCGGCGAGTTCGGCTACGATACCTGGCCTCCGGACGCCTGGAAGACCGCCGGGGCGGCAAACAACTGGGCCGGGATGTCGCTCGACGCGCAGCGCGGCATTGTGTACGTGCCGACCGGGTCGGCGGTGTTCGATTTCTACGGCGGCGACCGCATCGGCAACGATCTGTTTGCCGACACGCTGCTCGCGCTCGATGCTGCAACCGGCAAACGATTGTGGTCGTTTCAGGGCGTCCACCACGACGTCTGGGATCGCGACTTTCCTGCACCTCCTGCAATGGTGACCGTCACACGCGGCGGCAAGCCGGTCGATGCCGTGGCCCAAACCACCAAGCAGGGAGTCGTCTATCTTTTCAATCGCGCCACCGGCTCGCCGCTGTTTCCGATTGAAGAGCACCCATACGCGTCGAGCGACGTTCCTGGTGAACAGACCGCGCCCGCGCAGCCCATGCCCACCGCGCCCGCGCCCTTTGCGCGCCAGCGGCTGACGGAAGACATGCTGACCACGCGCACCCCTCCTGCACATCAGTGGGCGCTCGATACCTTCCGGACCTTTCGCAGCGGAGGCCAGTTCGTCCCGCTCGCGGTCGGCAAGCAGACCGTTGTCTTTCCGGGTTTCGATGGTGGCGCGGAGTGGGGCGGGCCGGCCGTCGATCCGAAGACCGGCGTGCTGTATGTGAACGCCAACGAGATGGCGTGGACCGGCGGCCTGCAGAGCAGTGCACCGCATGCCCGGCCGGGCGCGGCGATCTACAACGCGCAGTGCGCCATCTGCCATGGAGCCAATCGCGCCGGATCTCCGCCAGCCTTTCCGTCCCTGATCGGGGTCACCAATCGGCTCGCTGCAGATCAAATCGCGCAGATTCTCGCCCACGGGAAAGGGCGGATGCCGGCGTTCCCCAATGTCGACGCAGCCAAACTCGGGCCCCTCCTCGAATACCTTCGCACTGGAGCGGCAGCCGGCGACGAGCACAGCGGGTCCACGATGGGCGGAGGCCCCGGCGTTGAATACAGCTTCACGGGCTATCGCAAATTCCTCGATCCCGATGGATACCCGGCGATCGCTCCACCCTGGGGCACCCTGACCGCGATCGACCTGAGCTCGGGCAAATTTGTCTGGCAGGTTCCGCTCGGGCAGTATCCTGCGCTGGCCGCGCAGGGCCTGACGGACACGGGCTCAGAAAACTACGGTGGGCCGATTGTCACCGCGGGGGGCGTCGTATTCATCGGCGCGACCGTCTACGACCGCAAACTCCGCGCATTCGATTCCACAACGGGCAAGCTGCTCTGGGAGACGACCCTGCCCTTCGCCGGGATCGCCACACCGGCAACCTACGAGATTGATGGGAAGCAGTACGTCGTCATAGCAACCAGCGGCGGACGCGACCCCAATTCGCCGGTGGGCGGCTCGTATCTTGCCTTTGCGCTGCCGTGAGCAATCCGGACGACGCATTTCATGAAGCATCGCGAGACCTCTGTCGGCGAGCCAGCTTCGCGTCGATGCTGTATTTTCCAGGGCCGGCAAAAACAGCGCGAGCATCGCGCCCATGTAGACAACGATCAGCTCGCCATGGTCGCCGCCGTGGCCCAAAAACTGGAAGTGATGCACGAACGCCCAGGCGACCAGCAAATTGCAGAATGACCACAACGCCGCCCATCGCGTAGCCAGTCCGAGGACCAGCAGTAGCGTGCAGATGCCGTCGGCGATCATGGCAATGACGAGGCTCGGCACCGGGCCAATGTGCAGCGGATCGGGAAAATGCCCGGCCATCGCGGAGAAGGTGAAGAGCTTCTCGATGCCGTGTTTGATGAAGAGCGACGTGGGCACTATGAGGCGGAGAATCAGCAGGCCGAGATCCTGGCTGGATGGCAGCGCGTCAAGGCGAATCAAGCGGCTCAGCCTAGGCATGTTGACGGTATAGACGGAATCTCAGCCCTTGAGTTTATCCAGATGCCGAAATCCGTCGGTTTGAATCAGGAGTCCCGAGAACAACGTCAGATTGTAAAACGCATGCACGATGATGCCGGAGGCGAGGGAGCCGGTGCGCAGGCGCACCACGCACAGCACGATGCTGACGCAGCCGATGAGCAGCACCGGACCCCAGGAATTGGAAACCTGAGCCGAGTGCATCAGCGCAAACGGAATCGAAGTCAGGACGATCGAGAGTGGAATGCCCACATAGCGGACCGCTTCTTCGCCGATGGCGCGTTTGCGCTCGAGCCAGCGAAATATGTTGATGAGACTGGGCAGCAGAAAGCCGCGGAAGGCAAGCTCTTCAGTCAATGGCGCGAGGGTAATGCCGAAGACCATCAGCATCCACGCACCCAGCCGAGACTTCGTCAGGTCTTCGAGGATGGGCGGCGCCTTGGGCATCGGCACAAAGTTGCCGGCAATCGTAATTACCAGGCCGGTAACGAAACCGGTGATGGCAAAAAGCAGAAACCAGCGTTTCGCGGTGGCGCTGTTCCAGTGAATCCCCTGCAGAAATCCAATCCCCGCGATCGACTTCCACCAGACCCCGAATACCAGTGCCGAGAATCCCCAAAGGACCACGTACCAAACTGCCTGCATCGACATGGCGACGAGGATGTTTTGGGTCATGCCGGAGATGAGTTTGGTCGCGGCCTGGTGTGGCATGGCAATCCGCAGGGCCAGCACAGTGCCGATGGCCGCAACAAACAGGGAGAAGAGCCCCAGCAGGAGGAATACCCCGAAGTGTCCGATGTGCGGGATCAGCTTCGGCGGCGGCGGAACGAAAGGGATAGCTTCTGCCTGAATCGTCTCGGCCGTCGCCATTTGCGCCAGCGGCTCCTGGGGCGCCGGCCAGGCGAGGAATTGAGCCGTGCTGGTGAGGGGTTCGGGCGCAGTCTCACGCGCCGGTTCCGCAGTGGCGTCCGCTTCGGATTCGCCAGGAACAGGTTGCTCGGAGATGGACTCCGGATCGTCGCTCATTGCACCGTTTCTTTCTTTGCGGTCTTCGCGGCTTTTGCGCGCCGGGTGGTTCCCTTCCCGTTCGTCGCGGACGAGCCACTGCTCAATCCCTCGACCGGCAGGGGCGGAATCAAAGTCCCGGCAGACCCAGCATAATATCTCCGCAGAAACTGGCCCGTATAGGACTCGACATTCCCGGCGACCAGCTCCGGCGGTCCTTCGGCCACGATGCGTCCACCGCCCTCGCCGCCTTCCGGGCCGAGATCGATGATCCAGTCGGCGTTGCGGATCACGTCGAGGTTGTGCTCGATGATGATGATCGTGTTGCCGAGATCCGTCAGCCGGTGCAACACCTCCAGCAACTTGCGGACGTCATCGAAGTGCAGCCCGGTCGTCGGCTCATCGAGCAGGTAGAGGGTGCGGCCGGTCTGGCGCTTCGAGAGCTCGCGAGCCAGCTTCATGCGCTGCGCTTCACCTCCGCTCAGCGTGGTCGCCGCCTGGCCGAGATGGACGTAGCCGAGCCCGACATCCACGAGCGTCTCCAGCTTCTGCCGCGCCTGCGGGATGTCGCCCAGCACCGGCAGCGCATCTTCGATGGTCAGGTCGAGAATATCCGCGATCGAGTAGCCGTTGAACTTGACGGCGAGCGTTTCCTGATTGTAACGGCGGCCGTTACACACTTCACACTCGACGTAGACATCGGGCAGGAAATTCATCTCGATGCGGCGCTGGCCTTCGCCCTGGCAGGCCTCGCAGCGTCCGCCCTGCACGTTGAAGGAGAAACGTCCCGCCTTGTATCCGCGTTCGCGCGACTCCGGCAGCATGGCGAACAGGTCCCGGATGGCGGTGAACACGCCGGTGTAGGTGGCGGGGTTCGAACGCGGCGTCCGCCCGATCGGCGACTGGTCGATACGGATTGCCTTATCGAGGTTCTCGAACCCTTTGATCCGGGTGTGCTCGCCTGGCGCCTCGCGCGAGCCGTACAGTTCGCGGGCCAGGGAGCGGTAAAGGATGTCGTTGACGAGCGTGCTTTTGCCGGAGCCGGAGACGCCCGTCACTACGGTCATGACGCCGATGGGAAATTTCGCAGTGAGGTCGCGCAGATTGTGGGCGCGTGCGCCTTCCACCGTGACCCATTTGCCGGTGACCGGGCGCGGCACGAGGCGCTGCAGCGTGGAAATTTCTCCTGCCAGATAGCGGCCCGTCAGCGAGGCGGCCGCGGCCATAATGGCGGCCGGCGGGCCTTCTGCGACCACGCCCCCGCCCAGGCGGCCGGCGCCAGGCCCGAGGTCGACCACGTAATCGGCATGGCGGATGGTCTCCTCGTCGTGTTCCACAACGAGAACTGTATTGCCCAGATCGCGCAGCGCTTCGAGCGCGTCGATCAGGCGCATGTTGTCGCGTTGGTGCAGACCGATGCTGGGTTCATCGAGAACGTAGAGAACACCGCGCAGCCGGGAGCCGATCTGCGTAGCCAGACGAATGCGCTGCCCCTCCCCGCCGGAAAGCGTCGCCGCGTTGCGTGCCAACGACAGATATCCGAGACCAACAGCGTTGAGAAACTGGAGGCGCTCAGCAATCTCCTTGCGCAGGCGCTCAGCCACGAGAGCCTCACGCGCCGTGAAAGCGATCGAGCGGGCGCGATCGAGGGCGCGGTCCATGGGGAGTGCCGTGAATTCCGCGATGGACATGCCGTCAATCTTCACCGCGAGCGACTCGGGCCGCAAACGCTGGCCATGGCAGGCCGGGCATTCGGAAGCCGACATGTACTGCATCATCCACTCGCGGTAGGTGTCCGAGCGGGCTTCTTCGAGCGAGTCGCGCAGATACGCGAGGATGCCGTGGAAACCGGTGCGCGGGGCTTCGTTCTGACCAGGTCCATAGAGCAGGAGTTCCTGCTGCTTTTGAGTCAACTGCTCGAAGGGCTTCTTCAGGTCAATCTTGTAACGCTGGGCGGCGAGGTTGATCAGGCGCACCAGATATTGCGACGCCGACCCGGGACCGAGCGCTCCATCGAGCAGCGGTTTCGACCAATCCGTGATGATTTTGGCGGGATCAAAGTCGTAGATGCTGCCCAGGCCGTGGCATTCCTGGCACGCGCCGTAGGTGCTGTTGAACGAGAAGCTGCGCGGCTCCAGCTTCGGCACGTCGAGGCCGCAGTCCGGGCAGGCCATGGAGGAGGAGAAGAGCTGCTCGTCACCCTGGGTGGCCACGAGTACCAGGCCGTTGGCCATCTGCAGAGCTTTCTCCACGGAGGCGAGGAGCGCTTTTTCGATGCCTGGCTTCAGAACCGCACGGTAAACGATCGCTTCGATGGTGTGGTTTTTGCGCTTTTCCAGATTCAGCGACTCGGACAAGTCGCGGACTTCGCCGTCGACGCGGGCGCGGAACCCCTGCTGGTCGAGTTTGTCGAGCAGGTCCTTGAATTCGCCCTTCCGGCCGCGAACCACCGGCGCATAGACGGTGACTCTTTCGCCGGGCGTGAGGGCGAGGATCCGCTCGACGATTTGCTCGGCCGATTGGCGCGCAATCTGCCGCCCGCACCGAGGGCAATGCGGCACGCCGACCGAAGCATAGAGCAGGCGGAGGTAGTCGTAGATTTCCGTGATGGTCCCGACGGTTGAGCGGGGGCTGCGGCTGGTGGTTTTCTGCTCAATCGAAATGGCGGGGGACAAGCCCTCGATGGAGTCGACATCGGGCCGCTCGATTTGATCCAGAAACTGCCGCGCGTAGGCCGAGAGCGTCTCGACATAGCGGCGCTGCCCCTCGGCGTAAATCGTGTCAAAGGCGAGCGAGGACTTCCCGGAACCGGAAAGTCCAGTGACCACGGTCAGCGAATTCCGCGGAATCTGTACCCCGATATCGCGCAGGTTATGCTGCCGGGCGCCACGCACGGTGATGTGGGTAATGGCCATGGTGAGGGAGTGACAGGGGTGTTGCAGATCACCGAAAAGTTGTAGCTCGTTGCACAAAAATCAGTTGCAAGACGGGAAGGCGTTGTTTCAAATCGGTTCAGGTTCCTTCCCGTATCTTATTCGGCAACAGAAAACAGGGTCAACGCGCTGACTTTTCTGTTACGAATGACATCACAGGGAGGGACGCGGTGCGACTGGCAACTTTTGGAACCGATTCGGGTTCCTGGTGTCAGGAAAGCCAGGCCTCAATCCCCCGGAGAGCTTTTCACCATGCAGAGCGCAGTTGATTCGTTGATGTTGGTTTGCGCCACCGCCGCGTCGCTGGCGTTTGGTGTGCTGGCCGCCTATGGCGTATGCCGGGCGTCGTTTGCCGCACTGCGGGTCCATGCGGGCACGGTAGCCGCGGACCGTGCCAAAGCGCAAATCGCACCTGTTTCCCAGGCCTGACGCTTTTGCTCCCCTGGAAGGCGCTTCCGGGGCGCCGCTTCCCTCCTGTCTTCCCACGAGTACCGCTATTCTTCGCGGATGGCTTCCATCGGATCGATAGACGCCGCACGCCCCGCCGGAAACACAAAAGCCAGCGCCAGTACGACCAGCAGGAGCACGAG
>JBARMS010000187.1:0-15047 GCA_049802575.1 Acidobacteriaceae bacterium
GTTCCGTCGGTGGCGTTCAGGGTGAGCCCGTAGGTGCCCGTGGCAGCCGTTGTCGCCATCACGATGATTTGCCCGCTGTTCGCGGATTCGGGATTCAGATACGACACCGTGGCACCTGCGGGGAGCCCGGTGATGCTAAAGGAAACGCTTCCCGTGGTCCCGGTTCGTGCCAGGTTGACCGTAGTGCTGGCGCTGGACCCTTCCGGGACAGCGAGTGTGGAACTGGTGAGCTGGAGGGTGATGCCATTGGACGGCACCGGTGTGACTGGCGTGCCGCCGCCTCCGCCCCCGCAGCCCGTAAATGAGGGCGAAAGGAAAAGAGCAGCAAGCGGTAAAACGAGACTCCTCATGGGTCAAGCGCCTCAGGAAAAGCTCCAACGAAATCATGTAAACGGTTACTGACTAATCTGCTCTTCGGCTTTCCCGATGTCAACCAGGGCCGGGGCCGACAGGTACCCCCTGCGAGCCGAAGCCGAGATGGCCGCGACGCTCACCTCAGGAAGGCCTCGGGAAGGCCGCCGTCGACCGGTATGAGATGGCCCGTGGTGCAGCGGGTATGCGGTCCCGCCAGGAAGAGGATAGCGCGCGCGCAATCCAGGGGATCGATGGACTGATGGGTCAGGGTCCGCTTCGCGTAAAAATCCGCCAGCCGTTCGCGCAACTGATCATCCGTGGCAGAGGCTTCGAACGCGACGCCGTATTTGGTCAGCGAGGCCATTACGCGCTCGCGCGGGAACATGGTCGATCCCTTCACCACCGTGGCCGGACTGATGCCGTTGACGCGCACCCGCGGAGCCAGCGCGACCGCCAGCTCGCGCACCAGATGGCTCAGAGCGGCCTTGCTGACGTCGTAGGCTTCGCTCCCGTGCTTGGTTACCACGGCGTTGGCGGAACTGGTGAGCACGATACTTCCATCGAGCTGTTGCTCAGCCATCACCTTCGCGGCCTCATCGGCCAGCAGGTAGTTCGCCGTTACATTCAGATCGAGCGTCGTTGACCACACAGAATCGCTCACCGCACCGGTGGGCGAGGATGGGAAGATCGCCGCCGTATTGATGAGGATGTCCAGCCCGCCGAAATGCGCGACGGTGGCGCGCATCGTGGAGACGATTGCTTCACGGTGACGAATATCCACGACGACCGCGGCAATGGCTTCCTTACCGGCAATGGTCCGCGCCTCTTCTGCTGCCGCTTGTGCTCCGGCCAGATCGCGGTCGGCAATCACGATGTGCGCACCGCGTTCGGCCGCCAGCAGCGCTGCCGCGCGGCCAATCCCGCTCGCCCCTCCGACAATCAGAGCAATTTTGCGGCTCAGCTCCTTCTCCGGAGGCTGCCGGCGAATTTTTGCTTCTTCGAGAGCCCAGTATTCAATCCGGAATGCCTCCGACCCCGGCAAAGCGACATAGTTCGTGTGCACCTTAAAGGCTTCGCTGGGCGCGGCCGCGGCACATTGCGACACCTCCTTCACCGGATGTCCATCCGCGAGAGCACTCGCTCCCTCCATCACACGAATCGCGTTCACGTAGAATTCGCCGACGATCCGCGATTCGGTCTTGTTCTTCCCGAACGAAAACATGCCGATGCCGGGAATCAGCACCACCGCCGGGTTGGGATCGCGCATCGCAGGAGAATCCGGCAGAGCATGCTGCCGATAGTACGCAGCGTACTCCGCGCGATAGCTCTCCAGGGCGGCTTCAGCTTTCGTCCTGAGAACAGCGGAATCGTCACCGGCCAGGGCGGGTACAAACAGCGGCCGAATTTTTGTACGAATGAAATGATCGGGGCAGCTGGTGCCGAGGTGCGCCAGCGCGGCAGCGTCCTTCGAATTAACGAAGCGCAGCACATCCGCCGCGTCCGACCAGCTGCCGATCACGTGCCTCTGATGGGAGATGCGGCCCCGCATGAAGGGCAGCAGTTCCAGAGAGAGATCGTTGCGATCCCCACGCGGCTGGATCGCTGCACCGCCAAAAAGGTCGGCGCCTTTGCGCGCCACATGACTTTGGACGAACTGTCCAAGCTGATCGATGACGGTCAGCGTGTTCAGGTAACACTCGCGCTGCGTGTCACCCCAGGTGAATAGTCCGTGGCCGCCCAGCACAAGGCCATCGCAGCCGGGGTTCTCCTGGACCGCCCGCCGCAGCATCATCGCCAGTTCAAACCCCGGGCGTTGCCATGGCACCCACACCAGATGATGCCCAAACTCGCGATTGAACTCCACCATTTTCTCTCTGCCGTTGGCCGCCGCGGCAAGTGCGATTCCCCAGTCCGGATGCAGATGATCCACATGACGGAAGGGAAGGAAGCCATGGAGAGGCGTATCAATGGAGGCAACGACTGGATTCACGCCGAAAGTACACAGGGGATAAAGATCGACCATGGCGTCTTCATGGTTGACGCCGCGGTAGCGGGACTCGAGAGCCAGCAACTTGTCGAGATACAGCGTGGCCAGCCCAGTTCGCCGGATGCTGCCGAGATCGCCGCCACTTCCCTTCACCCACAGAACCTCCGTGGGCTCCGCCGTGAGCGGATCGGGCATGGTGATTTTTGAACTGGTATTGCCTCCGGCGAAATTAGTGATGCGCAGATCGGCACCCAGCAGATTGGAACGATAGCGCAGCAGTTCCGGCTCGTCCAGACCGGCAGCCAGCTTCTCGTCCCAGAGATCCTCAAGAAATCGGAAGGCCGCGATTGTTTTCATACTCTGTCTCTCCTCTTAGGCGGTCTCGGCTTCATTAGGGCACATATTCCAATACAAACGTCGGGCTCAAATTGATCCTTGAGTTTTCGATTGGCTGTACTTCGGCGCACGCAACGCGGCCTGGAGTCAGGTCGAAGCGCCGAGGCCGATGAGGTTAGCAGCGGCAATGATGACCGCCATGCCGACCCAGAGCAACCGGATGGGACGGGTCCCCGCGCCGCGCCATTCGCCTAGTGCCAAACCGACGATTCCTCCGAGGAGCACATAGAGACTCATATGGAGCATCCAGTTCACGAAATACAATCGCGCCGGAATGCTGGCCGCTCCCCATGCATAGAAAAAGAACTGCAGATACCACATGATGCCTCCCGAAGCCGCCATGCATCCGTTGACAAGCAGAGTGGAGTGCGTCTGAGACAGATCGCGGCGCAGCGAGAGATTCTTCAGAAAGCCGAGCCGCGCGAAGCAGTATCCGAAGTTAACCAGCGCTCCACCGCCCATGATGACGACGTAGCTCGGGAGCGCGGCATAAAGCGGCTTGACCCCGACGTGCTGCGCGGCGGCGGTCATGGGGCGAGCGGCGTCGATAGCGAAGGACATGCCGGACGAGAAGATGCCGCACAGGATGGCCAGGAAGAGACCTTTCCTGAGATCGAACTCTTCGGCTGAGACACCCAGCGCGCGTTCCTTTTGATGGCCGGCCCAGGTCACGATTGCGATGCCGGCAAGCGCAAGGCCAATACCGGACATGGTCCAGCCGCCGCCGGAGCCGAAGAGTATGGCGAGGAACTGGCCGTGCAGGAGGGGGGGCATGAGGGTCCCCACGACGAGGGTGACGCCGATGGCTACGCCGATGCCCAGGGACATCCCCAGATAACGCATGGTCAGACCATAATTAATGTTGCCGATGCCCCACATACATCCGAAAAAGAAAACCTTCGCGAGGGTGATCGCGCCGATGCCCGAGTAAAAGGCTCCGAAGCAAGGAAGGAGAACAAGGCTGACGCCGATGGGCAGCAGAACCCAGGAAAAGATTCCAGCGACGGCCCAGGTGGTCTCCCACGACCACTTCCTTACTTTTTCGATCGGGGCGTAGAAGGAGGCGGCGGCCGCCGCGCCGATGATGTGCCAGCCGATTCCCGCAACGATCAAAGGCATTCAAGTCTCCCTGGAGGAACGGCCGTGATTAGAGCACCGCCTGAGCCGCCTGCTCGCGAAGAGCATCAGCCCGGACTAACTTGTGCTCCACAAAGTTATAGGGTGGAATGGTCAGGCCGCGCAGGATAGATAGGCCGAGTTGGATGAGCCGAGGGCCATAACTGGCGGCCTCATGCGAAACCGAGCCGATCCAGGGGCTTTCGGGGAACCGCATCTCTTCGACGGCTTCCGGAATGCAATCCTGACCGACGATCGCTACATGCTTCTCGCGCTTCAGTTCCCGCACGGCGTCGAGTGCTCCCAGGCCGCTGGTGTCGGTGGCGGCTGCGATGAGGATGCGTCGATCGCCCGGATGGCAGTTGAGGAACTGCGCGACCACTTTGGCGCTCTTGTCTTTCAGACCGCGGCCGTCAATCCGGATGAAGGATTCGACAGGCAAATCGGGCAGCCGGTCGCGGATGGTCTGGAATGCTCCGGTGGTTCGACTCAATACGGTGGGCCCCGCTTCTTCGATGTCGAGCCCAAGGACCCAGTCCACTCTGCCCGCCCACAGGCGATCGGCGTGCTCGGCAAGGAGTTCTCCGGCTTCGACACCGACACGGTAGTTGTCGACGCCGAAGAACGTGGCGTGAGGATGTGGAATGTCGACGGCGATGAGCGGGATGCCGGCGGCGGCCACCTTGTCGGCGATGATCGGTGCGACTTTCTGATCGATTTGAAATTCGATGACGAGGTCGACGCGGCTGCGGACGAACTCGTCGGCCACCTGGACGGCGGTGGCCGCGTCGTAGCGGTTGTCGAGGATCAGGAGATCGATGCCAGCCTGCGTGGCGGCCTCACGCAGGCTGGCGGCGACCGCCTCGGAGAAAGGCATCTGGCCGGACTGCTGGCCGAAGCCGAAACGGATTTTGCGCGGCCGCGTGACAACGCGGTAGAGGCCGTCCTGCGACTGCGCGAGATATCCACGGTGCACGAGAGTCTTAAGGATGCGGTAAACCGTGGTCTTGGAGACGTGTGCGCGTTTGTAAATGGACTCCAGCGACATCGGGCGCTCGTGCTTCTGCAACAGTTCGAGGACATCCAGCGCCTTGGAGAGTACGGGGATGACGTACAGGCGTTTGGCGGACGGTTTAGGCATAGGAGGAAACGGACCTCGCGTTGGACTCTGATCGCTGGGACCGGATCCGCTCGATGTAGCCGCTGTTCCGCAGAGCGGCGAGCGGTTCCTCGGGCAGGCCACGCAGCGCGCGCCATGCGCGCACAGCCGGACGGACATCCATGAAGAAGGCGCTGCGAAAGCATTCTTCCGCTTCAACAAGCCGGCAGGCGTCCTGCAATTCAGCCAAACGCGCATGATCGACAAGGGCGGCGCGGGCGAACAGCTCCTGTGCGGTGCAGACGGTCTGGACCATGGCTTCCATCTTGCCCTTCAGGTTGTGGCTCTGGTCGATCATGAAGGCGACTTGCGACGCGTCTTCGCCGGGGGAGAGGATCTCGTGAAAGATGCGAAAAACCTGGTAGGGATCGATGGAGCCGAGAGTGAGATCGTCATCGGCATACCGGCGGTCGTTGAAGTGGAAGCCTCCCAGAAGCCCCTCCCGCCCCAGCCAGACCACAATCTGCTCGATGTTTTGCGACTGATAGTGGTGACCGATGTCGACGAGGACGAACGCCTGAGGTCCCGCGCGCCGAGCAAGCTGAAGCGCCATGCCCCAGTCCGCGATGTCGGTGTGATAAAAGGCAGGCTCGAACGGCTTGTATTCGAGGAGCATGCGCTGCTCGGGACCGAGAGCGGCATGGGTGGCGGCGAGGGCCTCCTCCATCCAGCCAATGCGGCGGCGGATGCTTTGCGTGCCCGGATAATTGGAGCCGTCGGCGAGCCAAATGGAAAGATCGCGACCGCCGAGCTGGCGGGCGATGCGTACCGAGTCCAGCAAGTGATCCATGGCCAACTGGCGCACTCTGGCGTCTGGGTTGCAAATGGAGCCGAACTTGTATTCCTGCCGCTCGAAGAGATTGGGATTGATGGAGCCGGAGCGAATACCGTACCTCTCTTCCAGCTTGCGGATCGAGGCTACGTCGTCCGTGCCGTTCGGCAGATCCCATCCGACATGGAGAGCCAGCGTCGGACAGGCGCCGGTGAGCCGATGCACCTCGGCCGCATCGGCGAATTTGTCCTCGATACAGGTCGCTGCCTCCGGCTGAGAGTATTTCCCGAAGCGTGTGCCAGTATTGGCAAAGCCCCACGAAGGTAGTTCAATGCGAAGAAAATCGAGAGCCCGATTGATGCGCTCATTTTCATTATTCACCGCAGCCCTCCAGCGGAATCACGCAATGAAAGATCTCTCCTGGCCTTGCTGCCCGCAATTCTGATTTCGCCGACAATCTTCGCCCTCGGCGCAGGATCACCGGGCTCACCGGCTTTGGATCTCATAGTGTCCGGGTGACCGCAGCACGAAGGTTGCACGTTCACCGTTTTCCTGCGGCAGGCTCTTCTCCGGCGCGCCGTTCACAACCACCTGCACACCGGGAACGCTGACGGGCACCGAGACGTGCGCTTCGGTGCCCGGCGGAAGATCGATGGTGGTCACGTATCCCTGCGCCTTCCGGATGCCGACGGACAGGATTCCGCGCGGCGTAGGCTCCGCGCCCTTTGCCCACTGCAAGTCGATCAGGTCGGGGCGGATGTTCACCGTGGCAAAGCCGGGGCCGGCGGCCTGAATCCCGAGGACCTGCTCCATCAGCCACGGAGTCATGCCGCTGGACCAGCCGTGAGCGAGGCTCACACGATATCCGGACATGCTGTCAGCCTGGAGAGAGGTGTGAAAGTCGGCGCCTTTATACCAGGAAGGATCGTAACCTTCCCAGAAACTAGTAGCGCCTTCGTCGAGCATGCCGCCCCAGTATTGCCGGATCCAGTCAAGCGCCGCCTGGCGGTGATCCATCTTCGCCATGGCGCTGATGACGTAATAGTTATAGTAGGGAGTAATGATAAGAGCGTTGTATTTGACATGTCCCACGCTGGAGAGAGCGTTGTGCCAGATTGCAGGATATTGCGATGGATTGGCCACGCCCGAAAGCACGGCGTAGGCATTCGTCTGCCAGCGATCGCCAAACGAGCCGGAGGAGTCGAGCAGGTAGTGCTGCGCCGCAGACTTGATGGCATCGGCACGCTCCTGAAAGCGCGCGGCATTAGCATCATCGTGCAGCTGGCGTAGCAGCCACGCGCCATCGGTAAAAGCGGTATAGAACTCGAACTGGGTACCCATGCGGGCCTCAGCATCGTCACCGTTCAGCTCCGGCGACCAGTCAACGAAAGGCCACGCATGATTGGTATCGGCAAAGAGATTTTGCTGGTTCAGCTCGGTTCCCATGTAATCGAGTAACTGGACAAGACGAGCGTGTGTAGCCTCGAGCTGCGCTGCGGGGCCTTGATGACGGTAATATTCCGCCTCCCCGATCACCCAGAAGGCAGAGTAGCCCGGGATGCCGTTTACATCCTTGCGGATCGGAGCGGTGCCTAACAGAAGATTGAGGGTGTCGTCCATCAGGAAACCGTCGCCGAAGGCATCTTCGATGGTGCGTCCGCTGACATCCAGGTCGCCCATCCAGCGCCCACGGTCGCGCTTTGGACCATCCCAGATGTCATCCTGCATGCAAAGGTGAGCGGTGTAAGCGCCAATCGCCCACATCTGATTCAGGTGCGGATCCGATGAGGAAAAGGAGCCCTTATAGGTAACCGGATAGGCGATACCATCGAGCTGGATGGATTTATACCGGGTTTCTTTTCCCCCCGTGAAGCGCACGAGGACATAACGGAACGCGCTCCTGGGCCCATAGGCGGTGGCGTGTGGCGCGAGATGAATCGGGTCAATGCCGAGATAGGGATCGTGCAGAGCTTCCATTTCCGACTCGCCATATTGCACCGTGACATCGCTGGGCTGGCCGGAATCGGACTCGAGTTCGATGCGTCCAGCCACCTCGCGCCCGAAGTCGAGAAGGATTTGCGGGGCATTGTAGAGACTCACCTCCTCTGTGGGTAACTCGACGCTGAACTTGGACCCGGACAACACACTACCCTCGGTGAGGGATTCGGGATGATGCACCTTGCCAAGCCCGTCGTAAAGATGCTCGATCTGCGTCGCGGCGAGATGATACTGAGCGAGGAAAGGCGAGATCCCGTCATAGCCGGGCCACGCATACATGCCGGCATCAGCATTCCATTGAAAGAATTCGAGCGAGCTTTCGACGCCGCCAAGACTATCCGCGGTCGGCCAACTGCTGTCGTCGAAGCTGGGACTGGACCAGCCGGCTGGAGCCTTGAGCTTGGCCTTCCATGAATCGTCAGTGATCAGCAGTGGTGCAGCCATCGCCCCGGGACTTGCGGGCACGATCTTGACGGCGAGCACCTCACCGCGGGTCTGCTGGATGCTCAGACGATTGTCGGCGCCACTGCCGATGCCGGGACCGCGTACGGCCTCGATCGCCAGAACGTTCGAACCGGACCGAATGGCTCCGGTGACATCGCAGGAATAGACGCGGATGCCCATGGGAAAATCCAGATTGGTCGTGTAGGAGTCGACTTTCTGTCCGTTGAGGAAGATGGTGGCCGAGCGCGGCCCGGCGATATATAAGGTCGCGTTCTCCGGTACCGACCTGAGCGCGAAGGTCTTCCGGAAGTAGTGCGGCTCGAGGTCCTGGTCGCCGCTGGAAAACCATCCGGCAGCGGCTACGGCAACGTTGGGAACGGCGTCGGTCTTCGTCCAGATGTATTGCTCCGGAAGTGGTTGATGAATCGCAGATTCGACGGTAAGAACCCCGGGCCGCCGTGTGGGATCGAGATCCTGAATGGGTATCTTCGAAGGACCATTGGCGGGATCCCCCATCTGAGGTAGAGCCTGGAGGAAACTGGAAGCCAGGAATACAAAGCAAAAAACCACGACGGCCCGGCGGACGAGTGCGCGTTTTCGTCGATAAGAGTCCCGCTCTGCCCGCGGAACATCCGGCATCACATCGAAGCGTGCCGGTCGCCCGATGTGAAGAAGCGCCGTGATGCTTGTCGCCGATCGTGGATGCATATTCCTCGTTATCGCGAGATTCCAGGAGTTGATATCTTCGTTTTGTTCTTACAACATTTCGAGAACGAGAAGATTCCAGTCGATGAATCCCTTGTGACTGAGTGCTGCCCCGGTATCGGGATGGTAGTACTCATTCAATGAGCCATTCGTTTCGAGGTCCCTCGACAGGAGAAGCAGAGTCTTGTCGGCCAGCGCGTCAGCTTCTTTCTTGTAGCCATACCGCTGCAAAGCTTTCCATACGAAGTAGTTCACGATGATCCAGACTGGCCCCAGCCAGTTGCTCGGGTTGGAGCTAAACTCCAGAGAGTACATCGTCTCGCGATTCGAGAGCGATCGAACGCCCCATCCAGCGCGGAAGCGGTCGTCAGCGAGATAATTGACGCTAACCACTCTGTGCGCGTCCTGTTGAGACGCAATGCCGCACCAGAGCGGCAGGAATCCGGTAAACATCTGGATTCTCAGCGGGAGACATTTCCACGACATGGACATTCCTCGCGGGACGGACGGAATGAGCTCAGCTCGCCGATCGACACACTGAACATCGACGGTGTAGTAACAACAATCTCTGGGATCCCAGCAGAACGTCTGGATCCGATGGGCTATCTCTTCCGCCTGGCGGGAAAGCCGGTCATGATCCGCCGGGCGTCCAAGACGTCGTGCCAACTCCGCCGACGCTAACAGGTCCTGATGGTAGAGGCAATTCAGAAGCAGGTTTGCCGACGAAAAGAAAGGCCGGCCGAATGTGGTTGGGTCATTGTCATCGCCGATCGCGACATCATCCCCCCAGACCAGCAGACCAATTTGAGAGGAGTTGTGCGCGGTCCAGGAGTCGTAGAAGCGCAGAATCGCATCGAAATGCGGTTCCAGCCATTTCGCATCTCCGCGCTGGTCGCAGGCGAGCAAGCCAAGCTGACCGAACACAGGCTTGGCCTGGTTTCGCGACGTCGAGTTCTTGCCCGCGATTCGGAAGGGGGCCGAGTCGTCCGCAGTCATCATGATTGGAATCTGCCCGCCCGGCGAGGCGTGCTCGATAAAGTTCAGCAGACTTCCGGAGACGTGCTCGCACAGCTTCAACCTAAGCTCATCGTCATGAAGTAGCGCCGCGAGTTGAAATAATCCCTGGCTGGTCCAAAGTGTGTCCCAGTCCCAGAGGTCAGTCGAGTAGGTCTTGCCGGGCAAGCTGGGTGCGACGCTGGGATGCCGCAGGATTCCCGAAGGATTGCGGAGGAGTCGTGGCGCACACTCGGCGAAATAGTGCAGCAACGTGTCTGCGGATCGCCTGCGCGCTTGCTGCGAAAGAATCTGTGAGGTTGATTCATCCTGCGAATCACGGGTCAGGCCATTCAACGCTGCAGCCGAAAGTGCTCCCGAGGCCGCCAACCCAGCCAGGACTCTTCTTCTGGAGAAGTTGTTCAGACCCATTCTGGTCCCCTTGCTCCCGCGCCTCGGCGTCTGCCTTGTATCGCCGAATTGCGGCAACCCAAACAAGCTTGCGCTTGTGTGGCTGCGATAAGACGTGTGAGCTGGGCAATGACGAGTCTGTTCATGTGCGTTTTGTGACGTTCCTCGGTTGGTGCGGCCATTTGTCTATGGCGGAGTGGTTTCCCCCAGCTGTTGGCGCGTGATGTCGCCGGCTTCCATGAGGACTCCGGCGCGGGCAAGGCGGCTGTCTTCGAGGGCGTGAAGGCGCTGGAATTCAGCCAATGCCTTTTTCGCGCCTTCAGGGTCGCCCGTCAGGTGCAGGGCGCGGGCCAGCCGGTACCACGCAACTTCGTCACTGGGATCGAGTTCGATGGCGCGCTTGAGTTGAGCCATGGCTTCGCCGGGCTTCTGAGTTTCGAGCAAAATGCCGGCCAGACCTACACGTGCCTGCTCGAATTCGGGGCGCCGTTCAATAATGGACTCGAATTGCCTGCGGGCTTGGTCGAGATTGCCGACGTCGTACTGAATCTGCGCCAGCTCGTACGCGGCATTACTGTTCAGCGGATCGAGGGCTAGCTCGGCGCGGAACTGGTCCGCGGCCTGGTCGCGATCTTTGGGGTCATGCAATTGTTCGAATCGGGCGAGGTAGACGCGGCCCATGCGGTAATGGATACCCGGTCGCCGCGGCTCAACGCGCAGGACGCTTTCAAAGCTGTTTAACGCCAGATCACATTGTTTTTCGCTCTCCTGAGCTTCACCTTTGGCCTGAAGCATCCAGACCGAGTTAGGGGCCTTATCGCGAAGCCTCTCCATGGTGAGGTAGGCGAAGTTTCCATAGATTCGGCCGGTCTGGTAGAGGATTTCTGGATCGTCCGGCCAGGCCTTGTTGAGGGCGAGCGAGGTTTCTACCGCGTCGGCGTCGCGGTGAAGCGCGGTGTAAGCGCGGAGAAGTTCGAGGCCGCATTGGCGCTGGACCTGAGGTTCGGCGGAGGAACGAAAGCCGTCTTCGAGGCCGGGCACAGCTTCGGCGGAGTGGCCGGATTCTTCGAGGCAGATGGCTAACAGTGTTTTTGCCCTGGTGAGGGATGGTTTGAGGCGCAATGCGTGGCGGAGGGCGTCAGTGGCGGCGTCGAATTTGCCTTCCTGAAAATAGACTGCGCCGAGGTTCGCGTAGACTTCGGGCACAGTGGGCTCGAGCGTGGCGAGTTCAGCGAAGGCTGATTCAGCCTGATCGAAGCGGCCCGAGGCGAGAGCCTGCTGGCCTCGCTGGGATAGTTGCTCTTCGCGCGATCGGGCAGCGCTATTCGATTGAGCTCGCAGAGGAGCACAGGCCGATGCAACGACGATGAACAGGCAGAGCAGAGTATGAAGGAATCGCATGGCTGCAGCCTACCGGAAAGATGACCGGGTCCGCACTGGGAGGCTTACGCGGACCCGGTTGAGAAGGGCAAGATATCCGCTAAAAAACGATCTTGCCGCCAATCTGGAGGATTCGGGGTTGAGCTGCAGCTCCGATCAATCCCAGTTGCCCGGAATCGCGGGCATTGTTTACCGATACGTTGCCACCTGGCTCGAGCACAGGATCCGCATAGAACTGCGGATGGTTGAAGGCATTAAAAGCCTCGAGTCGCAACTGGAACGTGACCTTTTCGCCGAGGTTTGTGTTCTTGTAGAGGCCTAGAGTGAAGTTTTCAATGCCTGGCTCGGTGACAATGTTGCGTTCCGAGGTCCCAAACGTCCCGGGCGCGGGATCCGGGAAGAGAGTCTCATTCGCAGTAAAGACTGCGCTGTTGCTTCCGTTGAGGGTGAACTGAATCTTCTTAGGAGCGTCGGCACTGGCTTGATCGCAACGGTTGGAGCCAAAACCGGTGGCTATGTCCAAAAGTCCGCCCACTCCCGAAGCACCGTCGTAGTCGTAGCAGTTAATGGACATGGGAAAGCCTTGCTGGAAGGTGACGATTCCGGTCGTCTCCCACCCGCCAATGACGGCGTTGACGGCGTGGTTGGCACCGCCGGCAAATTGCTTGCCGCGGCCGACCGGCAATTCGTAGACGAAGCTGGTGACAAAGCGCTGGCCGGCGTTAAAGTCGGATCGTCCGTAGTCCGCCTGAGGATTGTTGTTGTTGAGGAAACCTTGCCACCCCTGGCCGTCGGAGCCGGCGGCGGCGGCGGTGGACTTATCGTCCATGCTTTTGGACCAGGTATAGACGCTGGTGATGGCAACCTGGCCGGCGCGATGCTCAAACTTGAGGTTCAACGCGTTGTAATTGGAGTAACCGATCCAGGAAGAGTTGATTGCCGTGGCGAAGTTGGGATAGGGAAAGCGCTCAGCAAGCGGGCAGTCGCCCTGTTCCGATGCCGTCACACTGGAGTAGCAGGCCGGTCCATTGCTCATTGGCAAAGCCTGGTTAATGTTCTGCCGGGCCAGCAGATTGCTGCCTTTGTTGCCAATATAATCCACCTCGAACGTGGTGTTGCTGGCCAGTTCCCTTTCCACGGAGAGCGTCCATTGGGTCACAAATGGATTCTTCGGACGGTTCGAGATGATCACCGCAAGGAAGGTATTGTCGGCGGGGACAGCGGGGAGAAAGAGGCTGTAATTAGGCCATAGCTGGTCAGTCGTCATGTAGCTCGGCTGACCGGTTCCCTGGCTCAGGTTTTGGCGGGTGATATATGGGTAGATATCGCCGGAGTCGTCCATTTCCCGGCCTTCGACGCCATCCCAGAACATCCCGGCGCCGGCGCGGACCACAGTTTTTGCATTCACACGATAAGCTCCGCCGGCGCGCGGGCCAAAATTGTCGTATTCGCTTTTGCCGGGGTGGTCAGCACCGCAGTAGCGATAGTATCCGTTGCCCAGAGGGGCGATCCCGTCGGTCGTGAGCGCAGGGTCGGCGACGCACAAGCCGCCCAGCGGATTGTCGGGATCGATCCAGCCCATGCGGTTGCCGGCCGAGGTGGGAACGGGGCGAAAATCCCAGCGCATACCGGCATTGATGGTCAGCCTGGGGTCAACTTTCCAGTCGTCCTGGACGAAAGCGGCTCCGTAGACGAAATTGTAATCGTGCAGGTTGCCGGGGTCGGTCGTGCCCGGAGGGCTTAAAGGAGCGGGCATGAAGCCGTTGGCGCCCTCATAGTATCCGAGGAGGAAATCCGCCACTTCGTTCCCCGTTGCTGTTGCATCCCCGTACGTGTATTCGCCGAGGAAGTTGTCGGCGTTGCCTCGGAAGAGGGTCCACCGCTTGAAGTCTGCGCCCACAGTGACGGTATGCTCGCCACGGATGTAGGTAAAGGCATCGTCAAACTGCCACATCGGATTGTCGCTCGAGGTGTAGGCGTTGTTCGCACCCCCTAATCCACCCAGATTCTCGCCATTCTGATTGTTCCAGGCGATGGTCGGATAAGTGCGCTGCAGGTTGGTGAGATTGGTGAATACGTTGCTGAGGCCGAGCGCATCTTGAAGGGACTGGCTGATCGAATATCCGTAATTGACCAGGTAGGAGTCCATTCTTCCCATGATGAACTGGTTGACCATGCGAGGCCCGATGTTCAGGGTGTGGCCAACCGCCCAATTGGTATTAATTTCCGAGGCTCCGCTGCCGCTGATCGGCCCTCCCACCCCACCATATCCATACTCTTTGTAGGTTGAGTAAGAGCCTCTGGCGAAGAGTCTGCCCCATTTGTGCATATCTTCATCGACGCGATAGGTCTGCTGATTGGCGTGCGTGGTGCCGGTCGAAGGGAGGCTTAAATTGTCTTTTGGGTTTCCTCCGCAGCCTGCACAATTGGGAGCTGGGATGAATCCCTGGCCGATAGTTACCGAGGCCAGTCGTGAAAAGCGCGAAGGCGGAATGATGGAAGCGTATCCGTTGCCACCCGGAAACGGCTTCCCTGTCGTTGGGTCTGTGATCGAGGTGGTGAAATCTCCCGCCAGTTCGGCGGGTGTGGGAACGGTCGTGTAGCCGGTGTTCTGGGCCGCAATTACGCGCTCACCCTCGTAGTTGGCCATGAAGAACGTCTTGTCTCTACCGTTGTAGAGCCACGGAATGCGGACCGGGCCATCGACAACGAAGCCGAATTGGTTCTGGCGCAGCTCAGTGTTGGGACCGGACTGGAAGTAGTTTTCGGCGTCGAAGTCGTTGTTGCGATCGAATTCGAAGAGAGATCCATGAAAACTGTTGGTGCCGCTCCTGCTGACCACGCTGATCTGGTTGGCGCCCATGCCGTACTGCGCCGAGTACGTTTCGCTCATCACCTTGAATTCCTGAATGGCATCGATGGAAAGGACGGTAGACGGGACGTTCACCGTCTGATCGGTGTTCATGATGCCGTCGAGCAGGTAGTTGTTCGACTCCGGCCGGGATCCGTTGATGCTGATGGCGTCACCCGCGCCCGGGTGACCCGACTGTTCGCCGCCGATCTCGGTGACGCCTGCCCCGATAAAGAGCAGGTCGGTGAAATTGCGGCCGTCGAGCGGCAACTGGGTGACCTGCTGCGAGCTGACCAGCTGGGATATTGCCGCATTATCCGTGTCGAGTTCCGTGGCTTGCGAGGCGACCGTAACCGTCGTGGTGGTGCTGCCGGTTTTGAGGGTGAGGTTGACGCGGGCCTGTTGGTTGACAGCCAGTGTGACGCCCGTGACCTCTTCGCTGGCGAAGCCGGGGGCGTCGGCAGTGACTTTGTACTGGCCG
>JBARMS010000188.1:0-43754 GCA_049802575.1 Acidobacteriaceae bacterium
TACCGCAAGCGCTGGAAGGTGGAGCGTCTCTTCGCGTGGATGCACAACTTCCGCCGCCTCGTCACGCGATGGGAATACCACATCGAGAACTTCCTCGGTTTCGTCCACCTTGCCTGCCTTCACATGCTGCTCAGACATTTATGAGACCAGTTCTAGAGATTGTCCAATCAGCGAGTGCCGCCCACCCTACATTACCTCCGTACCCGAGCCCCCGCACAATCTCCTTGCCCCAACAGTCCCGCCCTGCCTACACTAGAAACGAAGGGGAAGTTCCATCGACGGAGCTTCCCCTTTCGCTTTTCACGGGAGCGGTCTCAGGACCGCGTCCCCTGCAGCACGCTCTTTGAGCTTTCGGCGACTTCCGCGATCCGACCCCGGCGGCCAGCAGCGCCCGGCAGGGCGCTCAGCGCCAGATTCTGCCTCAAGCTCTGCCCACGGCAGCCGGGCATGCGGGTAACGTGACCCTGTTGTCAAACTTCACACTAAAAAACGGGGTCGCAGAATGAAGCGCTTGCCACCCACCCACTGTGGGGGGTGGGGGGTGTCCGACAAATTTCCCCTCCGGCGCAGTATGTCCGTCGGGCAGGCACGTCACTCCGGCACGCGCCAGCGCGCAGCGGAAGGCGCCGCGCACACCGCGGTCCGGAAAAAACGACCGGAGAAGCGGCAGAATTTCCCGCGCACCGCATCTCCGGTCCGGAAAGGGAGCCTTGCCAGCGATTCTGGCTGCACATTGGGGAACCGGCCAGCGGCCCGGCCGCGTTCAGTGCATCTTCTGCTCGGCCATCAGCTGCGCGAATTCGGCCGTTTCCCGCAGCTTCGCAAACAGCGCGTCCTGCATGATCTTGTTGCGGTCGGTGAAGCCTTCGTCCAGCGCCTTGCGCAGGTATTCGATCGCCCGCGGCTCGTTGCCGGCCTGGGCGAAGAGCTCGGCGATGCTGTAGTCCTGCCGCGCGCGGTCGGCCATGCGCGTCGGCCCGGCAATGATCCCGAAGTTATCGTTCGCGAACACGTTGGGATCCAGCTCGAATGCGACCCTGTACGCCTGCAGCCCCGGCTTGTACTGCTCGCGCGCAAAGTATGCGGTGCCCAGATTCGCAGCAACCACGGCGGAAGTCGGCATCAGCTCCAGCGCGCGCCGGTACAGCTTGATCGCCTTCCGGTAGTCGCGCTTGGCAAAATAAGCCGCGCCCAAATTGTTGATCGCCTCAGGATAGTTGGGGCGAATCAGCAACGCCTTCTTGTAATCCTGCTCCGCCAGATCGATCGCGAGCAGATGATGGTAGGCGATGCCCATTTTGTTCAGGATCTGCGCCGTGGGTGTCGCTTCCTTATAGGCATCGACGGCCGCGAGATATTGGCCGCGGGCCAGCAGCAGATCGCCGCGTGATTCCGGCGGCATCGCCGCAAGGGCCTCCTCAACGGAACCATTTTGGGGAACAGACGACGCCGCAGCCCGGGGCATCGGGCACGCAAGCAAACCTGCGAAGGCGAAGGAAAGGCCGACTGCACGCCGGAGTCCGCTCATGGGGACACCTCCCTGGTGCAAGCACTCTGCAGGGAAGTGTGATGCCGATGGGTGGTTAGTGGCCATAGCCACTATGGCGATTTTTGACCTGACCAGTCATCGAGGTGACCTCGGTTGGCCCGCGGAGTCTCCGCTTAGCGCGGTCCGCGTCGGCGTCCCAGTTCGTAACTCAGGCCGAAATTGGCATTCATCACGTCGAGTCCTGGGTTGGTCGGCACCATGAAGCCGTTCGACATATGGAGGTCGCTGTACAGGCCCACGCGCAGATCGAACCGCGACCCTGTGCGTACGAGCACTCCGGTGGATGACTGCAGGCTGAAGTTCTCGTAGGTCGCGTTGGCATTGATCACCTTGCGCGAGAAGACCAGCACCCCACCTTTCTCTTCAAGGTACGGCTCAACCCGCCGCCCAGGCCGCCACAGCAGGCGGAGACCGATGGGACTGAATCCTGCGCCTGAGACGATGCGCCGCTGGTTGGTCAGCGGGTATCCGTGGTAATCGGATTTTGTGGGCTCCTGAAGCAGGGCCAGGGGCAGAAATTCCGCGACATAATCCTCGTCTGCCCGCAGAAATCGCCCCCACGAATGCCGGTCGTACTCGACTCCGCTCGTCCACAGCTTGCAGCCGCTTCCGCTGGCAAACAGGTTGTAGTTCCCGTAGGAGGCCAGCCCCTCGAACACCAATGAGCTTGCGACCGGCTCTCTGGCAGCCGGCGGCTGCACCGAGACGACCGGCGGATCAGGGTGAACCGTGGCAGTCTGACCATGCGCCCGCCGTCCAATCCCTAGAAGATTGATCGCCAACAGACACAAAGCAAGCAAGATGCGAAATATTCTGCGCCCGCGCGCTGCGAACGGGAAGTCGGTGCGACGAACTGGCAAAAAACCACCCTGAGAACGGAAAATGGCTGGCAATGCTGTGATCGACGTGGGCTGTGGTATGGCTTCAAAGTAGCGGCGACGAGCCGCGAGTGTCAAGGAATGGCGGATTGGCGCAGGCTCTCTTAATCGGGTTAGCGCCTGGCACGGACCACCTGCGACTGCCAGAAAAATGAGTAACGTACCTAAAGAGTCCCTTGTGTGGCGCAACAAATGCTGTAGATTCCCGATTCATACCAGAAGCGAGCTTCTGCAGCCGGCAGCGGGAGAAGCGCACCGTCTTTTCTCCAATCCGGCGCGGCGAAGCAGCGCGGAGGAGAACGGATGATCCCCGAACGCCACCCCTTGCGACAACTCTTCCATGAGATCGTCGCCGACTGCTATGCGACGCACTGCGAGATGGAAGACCCCGAGCTGACTACTTATATTGGCGACCTGCTGACGGAGTTCACCGCCGCCGAGAAGCTGTACCGCATCCGGGACGCTGGGGGAAGGCCGGTCAAGGCAGTGAAGGATATGGTCTTGGCCTCGGATCCCGTTTTCGGCGCGGCCGCCTCCTTCGACGAGGAGCGGGAGGTGCGTCGTCACATCGGCGATTATGCGCTCTTCGCAACCGGTATGTACCCTGAATCCATGCACTTGTGGCGGCATAGCGGGGATTCCAGTTTTCTCGAAATGGTGAATACCGGCAAGGAAAGCTACTACATCGTGTCGCAGTTTGACCTGTTCGAGTACAAGAACGAAGCACCTTTGTTTGCAAGGCTTTCTGAAGATTTCGAACGCTGCATGTACGGGCTGAACCAAGTACGCGAGGAGTTGGGTAAGATGGGCGGCTGGGTCCAGTAAGGGAAGGGCCGACAGGATGTAGGGTTAGCTTGGCTTCTCTGTACCACTAAATGATGTATGCGATGTAAATATTGAGAATTATGTTGTTTGTTGATATTATCGTTCTGGATTACGTAATTTGAGACAGTGATCTCCACTGTATAGAGCGTTCTGCTGGCGATTCGCCAACCATCACGCTAATAGTCATCGCGGTTTCATTGAAACTAAGCTATTTACGATATAGCGTCTTCGGAGCTGGGTTGAACCGGTCGCACAGGCCGCCGTGTATCCTCCGTGGAGCCGAGTCCCGTTCAGCAGCGTCTGGCTCCCATGACCCATGGCTAACAATTTCCGGTGTCATGCGGGTCCACCAACCGAGGTTGGTCTATAATTTGCGCCAATCGCATTCAGCGCAAGCCGTGGGTGGTCCCACATGCTACGAGGCCGCTTTCAGCCCGGAGATGTGCTTCTCGACCGGTTTCGCATCGTCCGGCAGCTGGGGCGCGGCGGCATGGGCGAAGTCTACCTGGCCGACGATCTCCAACTGGGGCGCATAGCGCTCAAGGCGCTGCGACCGGATATTGCGGGAACGCCCGGGGCGTTTGAGCGATTCCGGCGCGAAGTCCAACTCGCCAGAAAAGTGGGCGGACCGCAAGTGTGCCGCATCCACGAGCTCTTTCTTCTTCCGGCGACGGCTCGCGACCCTGCTACCGCGTTTCTCACCATGGAATATCTGGAAGGCCTCACTCTGGCCAAGCGGCTGGAACAGGGCGGTCCTGTAACGGAGCAGGAAGCGTTGTCTATCGCGCTTGATATTTGCGAGGGTCTGCGGCTCATCCACCAGCAGGGAATTGTGCATCGTGACCTGAAAAGCCCCAACGTTATGCTGTGCACGCGCGGCGGAGCGCAACGGGCCATCCTGATGGATTTTGGCCTTGCGTTCGATGGAGCGCGCGACGTGGCCGCCTCCGACCAGACGACGGTCTCGATGGCGGCCACGGCGGCCGGCGTCATCATGGGAACGCCGGATTATATGTCTCCTGAGCAATTCGGCGGCAGCCAGGTGACCCCGGCATCGGATATCTACTCGCTGGGTGTGGTTCTGTACGAGACGCTCACCCGCCTGCTCCCCTACAAAGCGGACACGCCGATGGCCGCGGCGGTCCGCCGCGCGAAGCGGCCGGCTCCCGTCTCGTCTGTGCAGCCCATGATTCCGCGTCATTGGGACCGAGTGATCAGCCGCTGCCTGGAATATGAGCCGCAGGATCGATTCGCATCTGCGGAGGAGGTAGCGACGGCATTGCGCACGGGCCCGTGGCATCCCAGGAACCTCGCTATCGACCATCCCTGGCAGCTGCGCGGCGCCGCCGCACTGCTGATCGGGATCGTTGCCTGGGGTGCGGTCTCGCTATGGCATGTGCTTCAATACAACCGCCCCAACGCGGAAGGCTCGCGCTGGTACCAGGCCGGGCTGGCTGCGCTGCATGAAGGCAGCTATCTCCGCGCGAAAAACGAACTGGAGAATGCAACGCGGGCGGACAGTCGCTTCGTGATGGCGCACGCGCGTCTCGCCGAAGCCTGGTTCAACCTCGACTTTGAGGGCGCCGCCGGGCGCGAGATGATCCTTGCCAGCGAGGGGGAACCTTACCTGAGCCCCCGCGACCGCCAGTACCTCGAAGCAATTCGGTCAACGGTCATGGGGAGGGCTGACGCCGTGGACAAGTACACCAGGATTCTTCCTGGATTGCCGGAGAGCGAGCGATCGGCCGGATATGTGGACCTGGGCCTGGCGTACGAGCGAGCCGAGGATCCTCAGCATGCGCTGGAGAACTTCGCGAAAGCATCGCAGGAGAACCCCGACAATCCAGCGGCTTTTCTGCAGGCAGCCGTTCTGGAGACGCGCCTGAACCGTGGACCGGAGGCAGATCGCGATTTCGACCACGCCGAAGCGATCTTCAAGCCTGAGATAAATCCCGAGGGGCGGGCCGAGCTGAACTATCAGCGGGGTTACGCGGCCAACGAACGCGAAGATAACACCGAAGCCCAAACCTACCTTGCCCGGGCACGGAGCGAGGCGCAGCAGTTACCCAGCGTGCAGCTCGAGATACGCACGCTGACCCAGCTGAGCAGCCTTGCTTATAACTCAGACCATGATACCGAAGCCGTTGACCTTGCGCAGAAGGCAATTCAGATGGCGCAGGACAACCAGCTCAGCGCCTGGGCCGCAGACGGGCTGGTCCGCCTGGCCAACGCGGAAATGGATCAGGGGAACTTTCAGCAGGCCGACGGCGCGCTTGCCGAGGCGGCGCAGATCCTGCAACAGGATCAGCAGGATCGGGTGCAGGCGCTGTGGAACCTTACGCTGGCGAGTTTGCGCAATCAGCAGCACCGGCCAGACGATGTGGGCGAGCCGGCGCGGAAAGCTCGCGCCTGGTACAAAGCCAATGGATATGTCGTGGAAGGAGCGAAGGCCTGGATCCTGCTGGGTCGTGCGCAGGCACGCAAGGGCAATCTCGCAGAGGCTTTGCAAACAGGCAACGAATTGCTGACGCTGGCTCAGCAGGCCGGTAAACCAAGCCTCATCACCCAGGCCGAAGAACTGTTGGGGATGGTCTTCTGGATGGAAGAAGATTATCCGCATTCCCTCGATCACTATCAGGCTGCCCTCGCAGCGGCCGGAAGCGGCCCCTATCAGCCCTATGAGGTGGTCCACTGCGCAGATATGCTGTCGCGCGTCGGCCGTTTCGCCGACTCCGATCGAATCCTGGCTTCGGTGCCTCCTTCCAGGGTCTCCGCAATCGGAATACGCGTTGAATCTCTTCTTAGGCAGCAGAAATTTTCTGCAGCGGAAGAGCTCGCGACGAGCACGCTCGCCCAACATCCGGACCTGGCCGTGGACAGAGCAGCGGATTTCGAACTCGATCGGATCCTGGCCCAGGCCCACGGGTCTCGCCGGTCCGCAGCCGTGGCCGCATTTCGCCGGATGATGGAAAAGGGCTCGTCATCGTCTGACCCCGCAGGTGTCGCGTCCGATCAGTTGACGGCGGCCACATTCTATCTCGCCGCCGGCCAGCCCCGTGAGGCCTTCGACCCAGCGTCGAAGGCTCAGGCGTACTTCGAATCGAAAGGCCTGCGCGATTCCGAGCTCACCAGCGCTCTGGTGGCCATGAGCGCGGCCAAAAAGCTCGGAGATAAGCCAAAGTATCAAATGTATTCCGGCAAAGTTGTTGACATCCAGTCAGTTCTGGAACACACTTGGGTTCTTCCCGTATATCACTCATATATTTCCAGGCCCGATTTCGCAATTCTTCTAAGAGACATGCCTCACCCGAAGAATTAGGAGGCCTAACCTATGCTGTTTCCTTATGCGGTTGCCGCCATTGCGATCCTGCTGGTCGCAGTTTTTGCTGCAGTTGCTTTCCTCAAGCGGCGAATCAGCAGGGCCGAAGCGATGCCTGTTGGACCACGCAAGACCAAAGCGTTGTCCTTTGGGTCGCTGGCGATTGTGCCTGCTGCAATTTTGCTACTCGGAGCCGGCGCGGCAGGAGTGGTTTTTCAAGTAGGAATAAAGGCAGCTCAAGGTACGCCCACAGAGGACTCCCCGGTAACGGTGCGAGGAGGATCGATTAGAATCCCGAACGCGTCTTGTTCGTCGGCTCTGTGTTCCATCAGCGTTGGCGAGGACGCAGATCTGTTTTCCGTGGACGGCGTCGACCTAATCGACTCAGGCGACGGCCACGACAAAAACACCCCCCGCCTGATATCGCTGGACGAGAAACAGAACTGGATTGTCACTTTGAGCTTTCGCGACAGCAGCGGAAAAATGGAGGACAAGAACCCTAGTTATTTGACGGTATGCACTAAGGACACGACTTGCTCCGGCACGGGGGGAAACGTTAAACAGACGATATATATACTGGGAAACCAATATGGTTCGTTTTCACCTTACAAGGACAGGGATCGCGACGGATATCGCTACGATCTCTGCGATTGCAATGGCAGTCGCGGTCTCCAGTCACCCTGCAATCATATTTTTGCCGTCACGGTGAAAACGGCGAACAACGGGAAAAATGGGGATAGGTATCACTGTGTCGACGGGGATTGCTTAATCTCGGTGGGGGCGCCCCTCGCTGCTCAATCCCTAATGAAGCTACTATTCAGCCCCCAAGGGCATCGCGCAAGGTAGGTCGAATCTCCAATCAGACCCGAACCCGCGTCGGCGTCTGTTCGACTGAACCCGTCGCGATTACAAAACGGACATGGAAGAAAGCTGCGTACTCCGTCACTTGAACCCATCTCCCCTCAAGCCGGCAGCCTTTCCGGCGTGGGGAACTGGTGCTGTTCGCGGCCTACGTCGCCGTCGTATTTCACAGTCGTCTTGAATAACTCATACCGCCCATCGCTGGCCCAGAAGGCGACCTTCTGCTCAAGGGCCTTGCGCTCTGCCTCATCCATTGGTTTGAAGTTCGAGGCGATGCGCAGGTTCTGCTCCAGTACCTCAAGCGAATCCATGCCGCTGATTGTCGTCGCGACGGGCAGGCTCATCGCGTAGCGCAGGCCTTCCTCCGGCGTGATGGCTCCGTGCGTGACCATCTCGCCGCTGCCGCCCAGGCTTTTCATCCCCAGCACCGCGATGCCCTGCCGATTCGCCTCCGGCAGCACGCGCTGCTGAAAGCTGCGGTACTGCGCGTCGAAGGGATTGAGCGGCATCTGCACCGTGTCGAAAGGGAAGTCGTGGCTCAACATCTTCAGGTGAATTGCCGGATCTTTGTGCCCGGTGAAGCCGACCCAGCGCACTTTGCCCTGCTGTTTCGCGGCGGTCAGCGCCTCAATGGCGCCGTCGGGACGGAAGATCAGGTCGGGGTCGTTGTAATAGACCACCTCGTGAATCTGCCACACGTCGAGATGGTCGGTGCGCAAACGCCGCAGCGACTGCTCGAGTTGCTGCATCGCGACGGATTTGTCGCGGCCATGGGTACAAACCTTCGTCATCAGGATGACGTGGTCGCGCTTGCCCTGGAGCGCGGCGCCCATCCGCTCTTCGCTCAGGCCCTCCTTGTACTCCCACGCATTGTCGAAGAAGTTGACGCCGCAGTCGATGGCGCGAGCCACCAGGGTGTTTGCCTCCTGCTGATCTTTCGTGGCGCCCAGGTGAAAGCCGCCGACGCCGAGGATGGAGACTTGCTCGCCCGTCTTGCCAAACGGGCGGCGCGGAACGGTATAGGTGGGCATAGGCGCTCCGGGATTGGGCTGAGCGGGAATTTGTGGCGATGCCGGGCGCGCAGCGAAGGCCCCGGCTCCGGCGAGCGTGGCGGACTTGAGAAATCCTCGGCGCGAAACGGAGCCGAACCGGTCAGCCGTCATGCCGAGACCTCAGGCCAGGGATGGCCGTTGTTCTCGGTTGCCTTGAGCATCTCTTTCACCTCGACCGACTGTTGATCGAGCGGGTAATTGTGCGCGAGGCGCGCTTCGGGGTTGTCAAACTTCAACGAGGTCTTGTATGGCTCGAAGCGCCCGTCCGCAGCGGGCAGACTGCATTGCTTACGAATCGATTCCATCTCTGCGGCCGAGAGCGGCTGAAACCCCTGCGCGATGCGAAGATTCTGCTGGAGCACATCCATCGTCTCCATGCCGGTGATCGTGACGGTGACCGGCAGCGACATCGCGTAGCGCAGCGCCTGCTCGGCCGTGAGCGCGCCTTTCTTTACCGGGTCGCCGTTGCCGTTGATCGGCTTCATGCCGAGCGCCGCGATGCCGCGCCGGTTCAGTTCGGGTAGCACCTGCTGCTCAAAGCTGAGGAACTGCGCGTCAAAGGCGTTCAGGGGCATCTGCACGGCGTCGAACGGGAAGCCCGTCGCGAGCATGGCCAGATGCACCTCGGGCCGCTTGTGTCCGGTAAACCCGAGGAACCGCACCTTCCCCTGCTGCTGCGCCTTCAGCATCGCTTCCGCGGCGCCGCCGGGGCGGATGAACAAGGCGGGGTCGTTCTCGAAGACCATGCCATGCGCCTGCCACAGGTCGAGATGATCGGTCTGCAGGCGGTTCAGCGACTGCTCCAGCATCTGCATCGCGAGCGAGCCGTCGCGCCCATGGGTGCAGACTTTGGTCATCAGGAAGACCTGGTCGCGCTTGCCGCGCAAGGCTGCGCCCATCCAGTTTTCGGCCTTGCCGCGGTGGTACTCCCAGCAATTGTCAAAGAAGGTGATGCCGCCGTCGATGGCTGCATGGGCGATGCGGGTCGCGGTTTGCAGGTCGGCCGCCGAGCCGAGATGGTGGCCGCCCAGGCCGAGGGCCGAGACGCGCACCTCTGTGTGCTTGCCAAAAACCCGCGTGGGGATCGATGCATCGGGCATGTGACGTTTCGATGCGCGCCCGAGCGAACCGGGATTGCCGCGGCTTGAGGCGTCAAGCTGCGTCGGAAGAATGAGAGACCTAGTTGCCGAGCAGCGAGCGCGTGAAGCGGTCCCACCACGTGGCCAGTCCGAAGCCGTTCAGGGGCAGACGCTTCTGATCGCGCATCTCGCGCCAGCGGGTGGCTTCGGCGGCGATCAGGTCGCGCATCGCGTCATGATCCTCGCGCAGGCGCATCGGTCGATCGAAAGCATTATCGGTCACCATCGTGAGTTCTCCCGGCGGAATTGGTCTCCGCATCCGAGAACACCTGCGCGAATTCCCGCGCCATCAGCTTCATCGCTTCCAGCCGCAGACGCGGATAGCAGTCGAGCAGGCGCAACGCATTCTCACGGGCAATATACCCCAGTTCCGATGGTTCCGCGGCTTCGCCGTTCAGCGCGTGTACCCCGTTAAGCAATGCCGGCAGGCCAACGATGGTGTTCGGGCCGCGCGTGCCCACCGGCCGCAGCGACGCGCCTTCGGGCCGCGACAGCGCAATCGAGCCCTGGCGCACGACATAGACTCCATCGCCCGTTTCACCCACGGAGAACAGCGGCTTGCCCGGCGAGGCCGAAAGGGGGAGGGCCTGAGCTTCGAGCGCGGCGAGCAGATTGGGCAGTTCCGGTTGCATGCGGTTATTGGGCGACCGCAAGCGGCATGTGCCGAACGAAGGCGAGGTCGTGCAGCGGCTGCGCGTCAGCCGGTTGCGTGGAGCTTTGCACCGGCTTCCTGGTCGCAGGCCCGACGACGACCGCAGATGTCTCCCGCTTCGGTCCGCCGCGGGGTTGTTGCGCGGCGGCCAGCCGCAGGCTGTGGACCTCGTGCAGCGCGGCAATCAGTTCGCGGTTGACGCGCAGGACTTCGTCCTCCAAATCGGTCAGCATCACGCGGATATGGGAAGCCGGGGCATGTCCCACCGCTTGTTCGATGGCGACCAGTTTTTCAATCAACGTTGCGGAATTCATCGGGGGTCCTCAGCCAGACACCGCGTCCACTTTTGACCATGGTGCTTGAGTGCGCGGAGGCCGGGATGTGATGGCTGTCACCGGCATCTGTTCATCGCCCCGACAGGCCCGCCGGGATCATCGAGCCCTGGCGATGGAGGCAGGTTGTCCTGCACCCCCCTGTCCCTGGTACAGACTGCGGGATGAAACTTCAATCCATGGGAGTTGCGGGGCAGGCGGGAACGTGTTGAATCGCGCAATGGAGGCAGGAGATGCACGATGGCTGGGTTCCGGGGTCTTATGGCTGGTCTCATCGCGCTGACTTTGAGTGCTCCATTGCTGCGCGCCATGCCTGATGGGGTTTCCCCCATGAGTGTTCTTTCGCTCGGTTGGACGATGGCGATCACCCTGGCTGCCGCCTGCTCGGCGCCATCGTGCCGTTGATGCGAGCCCTTCACATCGCGCCTTCTATTGTTTTGCGAGAGCCGGACTGAGCTTCGACGCCCGTCTGCTCACCTGGCTGATTTGGTTTGTCTTTCGCCCTCAAATGTGAATACTGGATGCGGTCTAATCAATCGATTCTGCGGTTGGTGAAAGAGGGCATGCGTGTTTATGAAGACGAGAGCGGGGCTGGCAGCGTGGGTGCTGGCGGCGATGGTTGGAGCGGCGGGGGGCGCGGCGTGGGGGCAAGCGACGGCGAAGGGCGCGCTGCCGGCGGTGGTGGATGTGACGTCGGGCTGGCAGTTGCAGGACAGCGCGAAGGTTTCCGATGCCGGGTCGGTGGTGTCGACGAAGGGATACACCGCGCAGGGGTGGTACGCGGCGACGGTTCCGGGAACGGTGGAGGCGAATCTGGTGGCGGACGAGGTGTTTCCCGAGCCGCTGTACGGCGAGAACAACCGCAACATCCCGGAGAGCCTGAACAAGACGGCGTGGTGGTATCGAACGACGGTGACGGTTCCGAGGGATTATGCGCACCGCCAGGTGTGGCTGCATTTCGACGGCGCGAATTTCTCGAGCGACGTGTGGGTGAACGGGACCGAGGTGGGGACGTTCACGGGCGCGTTTATCCGCGGGCGGTTTGACATTACAAAGCTGGTGCGGCCGGGCGAGACGGCGGTGATTGCGGTGAAGGTGAGCCCGCAGCCGCATCCCGGGGTGCCGCACGAACACAACATCGCGAACGGGCTGGGACCGAATGGCGGGATTACGGCGATTGACGGCCCGACGTTTCTGTCGACGATTGGGTGGGACTGGCTGAATGCGGTGCGGGATCGCGATACGGGACTGTGGCAAGGGGTGTGGCTCTCGGCCAGTGGGCCGGTGCTGGTGGAGGATCCGCTGGTGATTACGGATTTGCCGCTGCCAAAGATGGACTCCGCGGATTTGACGGTGAAGGTGACGCTGGAGAACACGAGCGAGAAGGAAGTGAAGGGGACGCTGGAGGGGACGATCCTCAATGGTGCGTCGGACCCGCTTATCCCCGATTCTTCCCGGATTGACGAGATCGTTCATCCCTTTTCGCAAAGGGTGACGGTGGCGGCGCACTCGACGCAGCAGGTGGCGCTCGATCCGACGAGCATTGCGGCATTGCATGTGGCGAATCCGAGGCTCTGGTGGCCGAATGGCTATGGGCCGCAGAATTTGTACACATTGCAGTTACGATTTGTGGAGCATGGCCAGGATTCGAGCGAGACGACCACGCAGTTTGGCATCCGGAAGATTGAATACGGCGGGATGGATGCGCTGACGATCAGCGTCAACGGGGTCAAGGTGTTTATCCGCGGCGGCGACTGGGGGCTGGATGAGGCGCTGAAGCGAATTCCGCGGGCGCGGCTGGACGCGGAAATCCACATGCATGCGCTCGCCAACATGAACATGATCCGCAACTGGGTGGGGCAGAGCACGGACGAAGACTTCTACGAGATCTGCGACAAGTACGGGATCATGCTTTGGGATGAATTCTTTCAGGCGAATCCGAGCGACGGGCCGAATCCGGACGATATACCGACGTATCTGGCGAACGTGAAGGACAAGATCCTGCGGTACCGGAATCATCCGTCGATTGCGCTGTGGTGCGCGCGGAACGAGGGGTATCCGCCGCCGGCGATTCACGATGCGCTGACGAAGATGATTCCGGAGCTGGATCCGCAGCGGCTGTATCAGCCCAGCTCGACGGCGGGGCGCGGGGTGATGTCGTCGGGCCCGTACGACTGGCGCGATCCCGCGGCGTACTACGTGCCGGATGCTCCATTCAAGACGGAGACGGGGAGCGTGAGCGTGCCGACGCTGGAGAGCGTGCACGCGATGATGCCGGAGAAGGACTGGGAGACGATCAACGACGACTGGGGTGCGCACGATCTGGCGAAGGGCGCGAGCGAGGGCAACCGGTATCCGTATGCGCTGGCGGCGCGGTACGGGCGCGTGTCGAACCTGGCGGACTTTGCGCGCAAAGCGCAGATGATGAATTACGAGGCGTACCGCGCGATGTATGAGGGGCGGAACGCGCTGCTGTTTGCGCCGGATACCGGGATCATCACGTGGATGAGCAATCCCGCGCAGCCGAGCTTTGTGTGGCAGCTGTACGCGTACGACCTGGAGCCGAATGCGTCGCTGTTCGCGGTGCAGGAAGCAGGGGAGCCGGTGCACATTCAGATGGACGAGAACGATTTTCATCTCAAGGTGATCAACAATCTGCCGCATGCGCTGGACGGGTACGCGGCGCATGTGACCATTTGGGGGCTGGGCTGGTTTGCGAATGATGTCGACAGGGCGGCGGAGAAGGATTATGCGGTGAGCGGACCGGCGGATACGGCGATCGATCTGGGCGAGCTGCCGGAGAAATGGCGGCAGGCCGGGTCGGTGTCTTTCGTGCAGCTCCAGCTGAAGGATGCGCAGGGGAACGTGGTGTCGCGGAACTTGTACTGGAAGGCGAATCCGGCGCAGGGCGAGGATCTGACGAAGATGGATCTGATGCCGGCGGAGAAGCTGACGGCGACGATTGCGCGGAAGGATGACACGGCGGCGGGCAGGCTGGGGCTGGATGTGACCCTGACGAATCCGGGAAGGAACATGGCGCTGCTGGCGCATCTGCAGCTGCGGCGGAAGGGGACGGAAGATCGCGTGCTGCCGGTGTTCTATTCGGATAACTATGTATCGCTGGCGCCGGGAGAGAGCCGGACGATCCATATCGATGCGGCCCTGGCGGATTTGAAGGGCGATGAACCGCTGGTTGTGGTGGATGGTTGGAACGTGGACGTCGATCCGGTGACGAACGCGGATTGCGCGCTGGAACTGAACGTGGATGCGCAGGTGAGCCACTGGCCGGTGACGGGGCTGCCGATGATTACGAATGGGTTGCCGCCTAAGAAGGGGGCGGCGTACTGAACGGCAGGGAATAGGGATTAATTAGGGAATAGGGGGGCGATTGAGGGCGGGAGCGTGGCGTTTCACGGCGAGGGCGGTGGTTGCGGTGGCGATCGCGACAGGATGTGCGGCGGCCGCGCAGGAGCAGCCGCCATCGCTCAAATCTTCGCATGGGACGATTCTGCTCGACGCCTGGTACAACAGCCAGACACGTCCGGGGGCGGATGGGAAGCCGGAGCTCTATCACTATAAGTGGGATGACACGACGGCCTCGGGCTATTCGCTGTTTGGGCAGATGTGGCGGGATGCGGGTGTGGCGACGGAGACCCTGACGACCGAGCCGACAGCGGCGGCGCTGAAAGGAGCGCAGTATTACGTGATCGTGTCGCCGGACAATCCGGCGAAAAACCAGCATCCGCACTTTATGACGGAGGCGGATGCGGCGGCCATCGAGCAGTGGGTCGGGGCTGGCGGCGTGCTGCTGATGATGGAGAACGATCCGGCGAATGCAGACATCGCACACCTTGACCTGTTGGCGGACAAGTTTGGGCTGCACTTCAACAACGTGCTGGTGCACCACGTCGTGGGGGATGATTTTCCCGCGGGGCGGATCAACGTGGGGGCGAAGGCGCCGTTTACGCATCCTCACACGATTTATATGAAGGACACTTGCTCGCTTGCGCTGAGTGGAAAGACCGTGCCGCTGATTGTGTGGAAGGGCGACACGCTCATGGGGTGGACCCGATTTGGGCGGGGGATCGTCGTCGCCGTGACCGATCCCTGGCTCTACAACGAATATACGGATGGGAAGAAACTGCCCTCCTTCTACGATCAGCAGGCTGCGGGGCGGGAATTCGTGCGATGGGTGATCGAGCAGCGAAAGGCGGGGCGCCGCTAACCCTGGTGCTTACAGCGGGAAATCGACAGACCGCCAGTGATCCGCAAGCCATCCGGCATGTCCCCTTGCGCAGGTTCGGGGGACCGCGTAGACTTTCCGCTCATTCAGCAGTGCAATCGTGCGGTGACAGGAGGTCCCGATGGACCTGAAAGATTTCCTCGCGCGGTGGAGACGGATTTGGACGAAGGCGGATGAGAGCCCAGCCGAAGGCACCGCGAGCGGTGGCGGGGCGGCGAGCGCGGGTTCTGCGGGCGCTGGTGCGGGAAGCACCCCGAGCAGCAGCACGCCGTCGGCAGTGGGCCGGACGTTGCTCATCCACGGCTATTCGGCCAAAGGCGAAGATTTGATCCCGTGGCACGATGCGCTGAAGGCCGCGGGCATTACGACGACCCCGATCGCGGTCGGCAACTACATCACGCTGAACAACGAGGTGACGATCAAGGATCTCGGTGAGGCGTTCGATCGAGCGCTGCGCTTCACGCCCTGGAGCTCAGGCAGCAAAGACGACCAGTGGACGTTTGACGCCGTCGTGCATTCGACGGGCATGCTGGTTCTGCGGCAGTGGCTGACGAGCGATCCGTATCCACGCGGCGATTCGCGGAGCCGGATCAGGCGGCTGAAGCATTTGGTCGGCCTGGCGCCGGCGACCTTTGGATCGCCGCAGGCCAATCAGGGGCGCAGTTGGCTGGGGGCGCTGGTGAAGGGCAACAAGCATCTGGGGCCGGATTTCCTGAATGCCGGCAATCAGGTGCTCGACGGCCTGGAGCTGGGCAGCCGCTACACCTGGGAGCTGACGCACAAAGATATGGTGTGTGCGACGCCGCTGTATGGCAAGGGGCCTGACACGCCGTATGTGACGGTGTTTATCGGCAACATTGGCTATCAAGGGATCGACGCTGTCGCGAATTCACCGGGCTCCGATGGAACGGTGCGCTGGGCGGGATGTGCGCTCAACACGCGGAAGGTGAGCGTGGATCTGCGGCGCGAGCCGAGGCTGACCGACGACAGCGGTAAGCCTCTCGTCGATGCGAACGGGATTCCGATGCGCTGCAACATCACGCCGTGGGAAACCAATCGCCTCGCTGCGCCGATGATCGCCGTCGACGGAAAGAACCACGGCAGCATCGTCGAGAATCCGGCCCCGGGAGTGATCGATCGAATGAAGCGGTTCTTTGGGATTGCGGACGCGGCCGCCTACGATGCCTGGGAGAAGGATGCCCTTGCCTGGGGCCAGGCGGCGCTCGACAAGATGAATGCCGAGAGCCGGGACGGAGCGAACGGCGGAGCAGGATGGCAGCAACTGGTGGTCCATGCCGTCGATGACCATGGCGACGGGGTTGCGGACTATAACCTGCAGTTATACATCGGGGATAACCTGGACCAATCGGACGATCCGGCTTTTCCGGCAGTGCAACTGATTGTCGATACCTATTCCGGAGACAGCAGTTACCGGTGCTTCTATATTCGGCTTACTCCGGATATGTTGGCGCTGAACACCCCGGGCGGCCAGCAAAAGAAGATGTGGCTGGAACTGATTGCCTCAAGTGGTTCGAATATGATCGAGTACGAGGCGTATACAGGGCAGCCGGACGATCCCCAGCCGCTAACGGTGGACCATACGCGGAAGAAGCCGGTGAAGCTGGACCTGACCCCGCTGGCGCAGGGCGATCAAACGCTGCTGTATCCCTACACGACCACGCTGCTGGAGGTATTTGTGGAGCGCGAGCCGATGCCGCTGGGCACGGTGAGCCAGCTCTTCAACTTCCTGCCGAAAACGATATGAGGGCAATCGCGGGCTGAGGAGGTTGTTGCGTCAGAGCGTCAGATAAATCGCTCTGTCTTCGACGGCGAGTTCGATCCCGGCGGATTGGGCTGCCTCCTGGAGCGCGGCCTGGAGCATGACCACGGGATCCCGGCTGACGGCGAGCCGGCGCATGAGCCCTTCGCCCTTTTTCGCGCCCGCGGAGAGGGTGATCTTGAGGCCGCGGCGCTTGCATTTCACAGGCGTGCCGTCTTCGAGCTTGACGTTCATCGGCTTAATGTACGCGTCGATGTAGTGGACGCCGATGCCGGACTTGTCATCCGTGAGGGCCGGGAGTTTTTCGAAGGCAGCGGGGTTGACGTCGCAGAGCTTGACTTTCATGTGGTGACTCCGTGGGACGCGAGGCCGCGGACGGCGAGGAACTGATCCATGACGCCGCGGAAGGCGCGAATGTGTTCCGGCGTCGAGCCGCAGCAGGCGCCGATGATGTTGGCTCCGGAGTCGAGCAGCGGCTCGAGACCCTTCACCATCTCGTCGGGCGTCTCGTCGTAGACGACTTTCATCTGGACGAGCTTGGGCTGGCCGGCATTGGGCTGCACCATGACCGGCAAGCTGGTGGCGGACCGGTAGCGGCGGACGGCGGTGAGGGCGCGGTCCATATCCATGCGAGTGCCGCAGTTGAGAGCGACGATGTGCGCGCCGTGCTCCTCCATGAACTCGGCGGCGCGCTCCGGCTCAACACCCATCATGGTGCGGAAGGTCGACCCGTCGAGCGTGACGTCGTAGGCCATGGAGCCGACGATCGTCGACGCTCCGGCTTTCTGCGCGGCCTCGATGCCGAGGAGCAGCTCTTCGAGCGAGGTTTGCGTTTCGATGATGATGGCGTCGGCCCCGGCGGAGACGAGGGCGGCTGCTTGCTCTTCGAATGCAGAGCGGACCTGGCCTTCGGTGAAGTCGCCGTAGGGCTCGAGAAGGCCGCCGAAGGGGCCGATATCGCCGATTACGTAACCGTCGCGGTTACCGAAGGCCTCGCGGGCGATGCGGACGCCTGCCTGATTGACCGGGGTAACGTGATCGCCTTCACCGTGGCGCGTGAGCATGATCCGCGAGCCGCCGAACGTGTTGGTGAGGAGGCAATCGGAACCTGCCTCGACATAGCGGCGCTGGATGGCGAGGACGCGCTCGGGGTGGGTGAGGTTCCACGCCTCGCCGCAGTTGCCCTGTTCGAGCCCGGCGAGCATGAGCTGCGTGCCCATGGCGCCGTCGCAGAGCAGCGGGCGGGAGCGGATGAATTCGTGCAGCGGCTTCTTCATGAAGGATCCTGGAACTGGTCGCGCTGGACCAAGGCGTAGTGGAGGGTCTCGAGGACGAGCCCCCATTTGTGATTGCGGCTGGCGGCTTCGCAGAAGCATCCGGCGGCGGAAGGCTCGCGTTGCCAGGCGAGAATGGCGTTGAGGCGCTCGCCGTAGAGTGGATGCTCCGCCTCGATCGCGGACATGAGGCGGTCGGGGTTCTCGATGTACTGGCACATGTGCGTGTGGCCGGTGTCAGCGGGAGCGGGGGCGCAGTGTTGCTCGCGAATGGGGTAACCGGCGTCGCGGGGTCCGAGGGTTATGGTGTAGTCGAAGGCGAGCGGGCGGCCCATGTTCGTGCAGGTGGTGCCGTCGTAGCGGAAGACGGCGGTGAGGGAGCCGTCGGAGTGTTCGCGGAGGGTGAGGCGCTCGGCGGACCAGCGGGCGAGGGCTTTGCTGTTCACGGAGTAAGCGGCGTGGGCGTCAAGGAATGCAACGCGGGCAGGGAAGCGCTCGGCGTTGGAGCGCGGCTCGCGGCGCCAGGGAGCGCGGCGATAAGCGCAGGGGCCTAAGGAACAGCGCTCGCAGGGGTTGAGATCGCTGAGCGGGCGCAGGCGTTCGATGTGCCGCGTGAGTCCAAAGACGGCGAGCTGCGTTTTGCGCGGGCGCAGCATCCCGGAGTCGAGGACTTCGACGCGGGAGGGCAGCGGGATGCGGCGCGTTTGCTGGATGAGCTTCAGAAGGCGCGGCTGCTCGGCGACGTCCCACTCGGAATAGCCGGGGCTGGCGTGGGGCAGGACGGCCATGCCGTGGCGCTCGACCCAGTCGCAGAGGCGCGCGCCGGCGAGCGTGGTGAGGTGCTCGACCACGGCGGAGGCGTACATTTCGAGGAAGAAATATTCGTCAGGTTTCTCGGCGGACCACAGGCGGGCGGCTTCTTCTTCGGCTTCGGGCCCGGCGCCGACGGCGACGAGGATCACCCTGTGGGCTTCGGCCTGAGCGAGCGTGGCGGCGAGGCGCGGGCTGGTGAAGGGAACGCTGTCGATGCAGAGATTGTTGGGCGTGAGGGCGAAGGAGTCGGCCTGGCGCGCGTAGAACCAAGGGCGGCCATGCCGGGCGTACCAGGCGCGGGCGGCTTCGGCGATTTCGCAGGCTCGGCCTTCGAGCATGTGGCCGCGGGGATAGCCGAGGAGGCGCGTGTACTCCTCGTGCTGCACGTCGATCGTGGGCAGCGTGCCGTCCGCGGCAGAAGCCGAGACTTCCAGGAGCTCAGTCAGCGAGGGCACGGGAGCGCCTCCTTGAAATTCGACTGCAGCGGCTTGAACTGGCAGCCTTCGACGAAGAAGTCGAAGAAGCTGGGATGGGTTTCGAGGCGGCAATACTCGACGCGGCGAACGAGGGATTCGAGCTCGGCGCGTTTCGCGCGGGAGAGCAGGGCGATGGTGGCGCCTTCAATGGCAGTGTTGCCCGCCTGGACGACTTTGGCTGGATCGAGACCGGGGATGAGGCCGATGCGCTGCGCTGCATCGACGTTGAGGTGACGGCCGAATCCGCCGGCGAGGTAGAAGAGGTCGATGTCGTCGAAATCGATGCCGTAACTGGAGAAGACGACGTGGAGTCCGGCGACGTTGGCGCCCTTCGCCTGGGCCAGCTCGTTGACATCGGATTCGAGGAGGTAGATGTCTTCGGCGGGGGGGAGGCCGGACTGGAGGACGATGCGATGGGGGCCGTCTTCAAAGCGGCCCAGTTCGTTCATGCGGCCGGTGCGGAGGAGCTCGCTGAGGGCGTCGATGAGGCCCGAGCCGCAGATGCCGGTCGGCTGAACGTCGCCGATGACGCGACAGTGAAACGCGCCGGTGCCCTCGTCGATGCGGACTTCTTCGATCGCGCCGTCGAGGGCGGGCATGCCGCAGGCGATGGCTCCGCCTTCAAAGGCCGGACCGGCAGGGCAGGACGCGGCGAGGATGCGATCTTTGTTGCCGAGGATCAGCTCAGTGTTGGTGCCGATGTCCATGATGGCAACGAGGCAGTCTTCGTGTGCGAGATCGACGGCGAGCATGGCGGCGGCAGCGTCGGCGCCGACGTGTCCACTGATGATGGGCGCGCCGTAGACGCGGGCGCGCGGATGGATGGGCAGCAGCGAGCGCAGGCCGGATTGCGTGAGCGCGGTGGTGGTGCGGCGACCCTCGGCGAGATCGATTTCCGTGATGGAGCGGTAGGGAGCCTGGCCGATGGAGTGGACGCTCTGGCGGAAGAAGAGGTCGCGCATGGTGGAGTTGCCGACGACGACCATTTCGTAGATGGTGCGCGGATCGATGGGGAATTTTTCGATGGCGTGGGTGAGGTAGCCGGCGAGCGTGCGCAGGAGCAGGCGGCCGGGATGGTCGGAGTCATAGGCGATGCGCGACATGACTTCGGAGCCGGCGAAGCGCTGCGGGTTCTCGAAGGAGGTGTCGGCGATCAGCTCGCCGGATTCGAGGTCGAGGAGGCGCAGGACGATGGTCGTGGTGCCGAGGTCCATGGCGAGGCCGTGGATGGAGCCGGAGCTGCGCTCGACTTCGACGCCGTCGAGGAGGATGTGGTCGCCGTCGCGGGTGACGGCGGGGTCGAGGTACTGGCTGACGGGCAGGCCGAGGGCGTGGCGCTCGATCCGCATCGCTCCTCGGCGCATGGTGTGGCAGCGGATGTGCGCGGGCGGGGCGGCGGCGAGTTGATCGGGCGCGACGTACGTTTGGCAGGCGAGGCGGAAGTTGCCTTTAAGATGGCGCTCGGGGTCGGTGCAGGGCGTGAGCGCGGCGAGACCTTCGACAATTTCGAGCATGCACTCGCGACACTTGCCTTGTTTGCGGCAGGACGTGGGGACGTCGATGCCGAGGGATTCCGCGTGATCGAAGAGAGAGAGACCGGGCTGCCCCGGGATGGACTGGCCGTTGATGGTGAGGGTTGCGGTCATGCGCGGATGTCCGGGAGCGGTTGGGCCTCAAGCTCGGCTTTGACGGCTTCGGCGACCTCATGAGCGGAGCCGGGACGCTCGGCTTCGTCGGACCACTTCCACTGGGCGAGGTAGTCGTCTGCGGACTGGAGGCCGCGTTTGGCGGCGAGGAGGTCGATGTGCTCCAGGAAGCGCGGATCGAGGCTGAGAGTCACATCGTCGGAATCGTCTTCAGCGCGGATCTGCGTGGGGACTTCTGCCCAGGAGAGGACTTTGTAGAGGGCCATGGTTATGCCGCCGTTTGAGTCTCCGCGGCGAGACGGAGGAAGAGATCGACCGCGGCGGAGGCGTTGGCTCCGTAGCCGTCGGCGCCGATTTCGTCGGCGAACATCTGGCTGATGGGCGCGCCGCCGATGGCCATTTTGATTTGGGTGCGGCCGGCGGCCTGGAAGCCGTCGATGACGGTCTTCATGTACATCATGGTGGTGGTGAGCAGGGCGCTCATGCCGATGATGGTGGGGTTGCATCTGTCGGCGGCGGCCATAAATTTCTCGACGCTTTGGTCGACGCCGATATCGTGGACTTCGAAGCCGGCGCCTTCGGCCATCATGGCAACGAGATTCTTGCCGATGTCGTGCAGGTCGCCGCGAACGGTGCCCATGAGGAGGATCCCTTTGGGTTTGGTGCCGCCGTCTTTGGAGGTGAGGAGCGGTTTGAGGACGGCCATGCCGGCTTTCATGGCGCGGGCGGCGATGAGGACCTCGGGGACGTAGAGGATATTGTGTTTGAAGTCTTCGCCGACGACGCTCATGCCGGCGATGAGTCCTTCGTTGAGGACTTCCTGCGGGGAGCGGCCTTCGGCGAGGGCAGCTTCCGTGAGTTTGCCCACCTGATCGGCGTTGCCCTCGTACAGGTATTGGTTCATTTGGGCGTAGTCGGGCATGGGTCCTCAGCGGGCGGCGGCCGGCGTGGCGGCGCGCTTCGCGTTGAATTCGTTGAGCGCTTCGAGCATGGCGAGGATGTTCTGCTTCGGCATGCCGGGGCTGGTGCCGCCGCCGACGGAGAGGATGATGCCTTCGCCGCCGGAGCCTTCGAGGACCTCGAGAGTCTCGTCCTTCACTTCTTCGGGCGTGCCGCGGACGCCGATCTCCAGCGGGTTGACGTTGCCCATGAGGCACATGCGGTCGCCGACGCGCCGCTTGACTTCCGTGATGTGCCGCTGCTTGCCCCAGTTGAGGACGTTGAAGCCGCAGTCCGGGAGGTGGTCGAGGCAGGCGTCGACTTCGGCATCGTTGTGGTAGACCTTCACCCAGTCTTTGGGGAAGGCGTCGCAGATGCGCTTGAGATACGGGTGGGCGAACTCGAGGTAGTGATCTTCATTGATGAAGCCGACGATGTCGTCGAGGATGAAGATGCTCTCGACGGAGTCGCCCAGTACTTTCTGCTGGGCCTTGAGCCAGTCGATGACGAGGCGGGTGCAGAGATCGATGAGTTTGTGCGCGCCTTCGCGATTCTCGACGAGGTCGATCATGAAGTTGGTGGTGCCGCGGACGAATCCGGCGGTGCAGAGCGGGCCGCGCGCGGTCACCATCGGGAGAATGTAGCCGGCGTCGAGGATGCGTTGGCGAGCCATGCCATAGCGGTGAAGCGTGAGCCCGGCGAAGGCATCGGCTTCGACTTCGTATTCGGGGAACTGGTCGATGTCTTCGAGGCGGTAGAGGGTGTGGTACTCGCTCGGGGTGTTGTCCTGCCAGAACTTGATTTTGGCGCCGAGGATGGAGGGCTCGGCGGCCATGCCGTACTCCATCCACCACGAGGGGATGAAGATGATGTCGGGGAATTCGCGCATGATGCGCAGGTTGGACTGGAACCAGAGCTCGGGGTCGAGGAAGTAGTCCATGTGGCCGATGCCGAGGTAGCCGGGGATCCATGGGCTGTCGATGATAAGGGCCATGGGGATTTTGTCGAGCTTTTCGCGGCGGGCGGCGCGCTTAAAGATTTCCCACTGTTCGGGCAGCATGGTGTTCCCACTCCATGGTGACTCCGGCCGTCCGCATTCGGGGGCATCCTGACAGCGGTTTCGGGCAGCCAAAGACGGGCTTTGACCGCTCTGACCGGATATTGTTGTAGAGTACAACAATATCGCCGGGCCTCAAAGCAGCAAGGCTGGCGAGGGCTTCGACAGTCCAGCGGCAGGACCGGAATCGGTCGATGAAAATAATCCTCGCGGCCTGGGTGCGAAGTCTGAAATAATCGCTGCCTAATCAGCGACAGCCGTCGGATCCCCGTTCGCGCCCTCGGCCCGTTGCAGGCAGACATCATTTTCTGGAGGCGACTCCATGACCCGTCGATCCCCGGGACACTGCTGCAGTCGGCGCGGCGGACAGCGCGCGCTGATGATGCTGGCTGTTCTCGCAGCGCTGCCGGCACTCGGAGGCGCGCAGGCGCCAGCGTTGCCCGATGCTCCGAAGGCCGTCGCAACTGCGGCGCCGGGCCAGTCTGATCTGAACTACACGAGGCCAACCGAAAGGGAGAACGCCAGGAACTACCTGTTCGACGCCTTCGGCCCGTACCCCATCGCCAGCGCAGTCATCGAGGCGGGCATCAACCAGTGGAGCAATACGCCGCCCGAGTGGGGCCAGGGAATGTCGGGCTATGGCAGTCGATTCGGCTCCAACTTCGGCATTACGGTCATCGGCGTTACGACGCGCTACACGCTGGCGAAAGCTCTGGGTGAAGACACGCTTTATTACCGGTGCAGCTGCCAGGGTCTGATGCCGCGCTTCAGTCACGCCCTGGTGTCGACGCTGACCGGGCGCCGGGGCGACGATGGGCATCGCGTGTTTTCGGTCCCGTCACTCGTCGCGCCGTATGCCGGATCGATGGCCGCGGTCTATGGATGGTATCCGGGCCGATTTGGCGCGAAAGACGGTTTCAGAATCGGCAACTATAACTTGCTGGCTTACGCGGGCAGCAATGTTGTGCTGGAGTTCTTCTACAGCGGTCCCCACTCGTTCCTATCGCGGATGCACCTGAACAACCGGCACGGAGCGACGGCTCCCGCATCGAACCCGTAGATGACGGCGAACAACTCGCCGGGACATCTGGAGCCGGGGAAAAGTTCCGAAGGATGCAGGGCAGCGCGCGGCGTGAGCCGGCTTAGCGCGGCGCGAGCGCCCACGCCACAATCGTCTCGCCGATAAGTCCGGCCGCACCTTCTACCTCTGCGTTCAGAGCTGTTTCCAGAACATCGCAGTCGAGGTGCAGTTCCGCCGCGGCAATCTCCTCCGTTGTCGCGCCCACGAAGCACAGTTCGCAGACGCCGAGACCGTCTTCGGTGCGCAGCGGCGGCCCGAAGACGCGGCAGGTCATCGGACGGGCGGCGTAGAGGTCGCAGAGGCCGGTTGCCGGGTCGAGGGCGGGGCACGGCTCCTCATTGGCAAAGTCTTCGAATTGGCTGGATTGCTCCGGATCGAGGATGCCCGTCCGCGAATCGCCGGGAAAGTCGGGGCTGAGGCGGGCCACCGCCTCCTGGGCACGCCGCGCCACGGCGGCGGCCCGGGCCGGATCGGATTCGCGCAGTGCCGCCATCCCTTCACGGAGGCGGGCTGCATCGAGCTGCGAGACAGCAAAGACGCCGACGCAGCACTGGGTGCAGCCAGGAGCGCATTTGAGCCATGCGCCCGAGCGACGCGCTGCGTCAGCTGTGGCTGCATCGACGATCTGTACCAGCTGCGCATCGCGCGCGGAAAGCATGGACTCAGAATAGCCGAGGCCGCCGGCTCGCTCGCGGCGATGACGGTTTTGTCATTCGGCCCGGCTATCATCGTGCAGAGGTATCATGCAGCTGGCTGTCGTGCGATGGATTTCGGGCCGCTCTCTCGCGGCGTGTTTCGTTTTCGCTCTTCTGCACCCGCTCCTGCACGCGCAGGAAAACTACGAGATTCAGGTCTACCCCTCGGAGACGATGCGGAAAGGCACGCTGCTGGTGGAGTTGCACAGCAACTACACGGTGGAAGGCAGCACCACGACGCAATACGGGATGCTCCCCACCCAGGGCCAGGAGCACGAGACGGTCGAATTCACGCAGGGGCTGAGCGACTGGTCGGAGCTGGGCTTCTACGTCTTCACCGAGGAGAGAAACGGCACCGGAGTGCAGTGGGTGGGCGACCATATCCGGCCGCGTGTGCGCATCCCGCCCAACTGGCACTGGCCGGTCGGAGTGAGTGTGTCGAACGAGATCGGCTACGCGCGCGCCGCCTACGCGAATCCCACCTGGTCCTGGCAGATTATGCCCATCGTCGACCAGACGCTGAGCAAGTGGTACTGGTCGGTAAACACCACCATGAATTGGGGCATCCATCCCACCACGTTGCCGCTCGGCACTCCGCAAGCGGAGGTGAGCGAGTACTACCGCGACGTTTCACCGCACGGGCTCACCTTTGGTCCTGCAGTGGCTCTCAGTTACCAGCCGAACAAACTCTACAACGTCGGAATCGAGTACTACGGCTATTGGGGCGAGTTCGGGCACTTCGTCAACCTGCACAACCAGCAGCAACAGTTCTTTCCCGTGGTCAACCTTTTCGTCTCGCCGAAGTGGGAGATCAATTTCGGCGCGGGCTGGGGCGCTACGGCTTCGACCGACCATCTGATCGTGAAGGGCATTCTCGGGCATTACTTCAACTGGGGACGGGCGAGGACGCCCATCGCCCAGCCGGCACCGCAGTAACTTTGGCCCGCGCAGCTCCCATTCCTCCGTTGATACCGGCGAGGACGTAAGCTGGAACCATGGCAAGAACGTCTCACGATCCCATTCTTATCGGAGCGGAAGATCGCGTCTTCGTGCTTACCGGCGCTGGGGTGAGCGCGGAGAGCGGCCTGAAGACCTTTCGCGATCAGGGCGGGCTCTGGGAAGGCCACCGGGTCGAGGAGGTCGCCACGCCGGATGCATGGGCGCAGGATGCGGCGCGCGTCTGGCGCTTCTATAGCCAGCGGAGGCGGGATGCACGCGTGGCGTCGCCGAACGCGACCCACATCGCGCTGGCGGAGCTGGAGGCGCAGCTGGGCGACCGATTCTTCCTGTGCACGCAGAATGTCGACGATCTGCACGAACGCGCGGGGTCGCGGCGGCTGGTGCACATGCACGGCGAACTCTTCGTCTCGCGCTGCGAATTTCACGTTCCCACGGGAGGCGGGCTCTCCGGCTGCCGCATGGCCCCGTTTGGCGACCAGGATCTTTACGAATCCGCTGAAGCGATCGCCCGCTGCAGTTGCGGCGGCCGGATTCGCCCGCACATCGTCTGGTTCGGCGAAATTCCTCTGGAAATGGATCGTATCCAGCGCGAGATCGACCGCTCGACGGTCATGGTGGTGGTCGGCACGTCCGGCGCCGTGTATCCCGCCGCCAACTTTGTGCGCTGGGCTCCTCCACGCATCCGGAAGGTCTATATCGGGCCGGAAGCGCCGATGAACGCCCACGCCTTTACGCAGATCGGGCTGGGCCAGGCGGGCGAGGTTTTGCCAGGACTCTTTCAGGTGCGGTAATTCGCCGGTGGGCGTCCGGGGGGACAGACTCCGTTCAGTGCAGCGGCCGGGTATCGCGCAGGCCGCTGCGCATGCGGGCGATCTCGTCGCTCATGGCGCGGGCCGCGATCAGGCACAGATGCGGCGAGCGCTCCAGCAGAGCGGAGACCCGATCCGCAGGGATGAAGCCGATTTCCGCGTCTTCGACAACCTCCGCGGAAAGGCTGTAGATTCCCGTAAGCGCGGCGGGCAGGCCGGCGATTTCGCCGGGGCCCAGAGTTCTGGTGAGGGGCACCCGGGATTTTGCATCGAGAAACATGCTGACAACGCCGGAGCGGATGAGGAACACGCCGGAAACCGGATCGCCGCACCGAAAGAGGACCGTTCCTGCCGGCATCGCAATCTTCGACGCCATTCGTTCCAACTCGGCATTCAGTTCAAAAATGTCTGCACCCATAGGTCTGTGGGGCCAGAGAAAGCTCTCTGGCTCTTCCATTCAGTTTGCCGATTGTGTACGTGAGGTGCTGTGACTTCCGTCACAACATGCTGTTTGGGCATCTGATGGCGCTCGGGCGGCCCAGGCTGCCTGGCGCGACGCTCGAGGAGTTGGCTCAGGCCGAGCCGGAGTCGAAGTGAAGCCTGCAGGCAGGAGACGGAGGGATCACCTTGGTTCGTGCCCGGCCATGGCTGCGCGGGCCCCGTCGTTGAGGCCCTGGAAGAACTCGTCATACCCCGCCTGGCCCTTTTCCGCGGCAAATCGGAGTGGGTACACGCGCTCGACGCAGATTTCCTTCCCGTTGGGCTGGGTGCGCAGAATCTCCATCACTTCGGCAATGAACTCGGCCAGGGGCATGGCGCGCGGATCGGACGCCTGGTGGGCGCCGTGGAGTTCTGTCTGCACGTAGGGCGGGATCAGTTCCATCACCTGAACGCTCGTGCCCTGCAGTTGGTAGCGCAGGGACTGGGTCCAGGAATGGATGGCGGCTTTGGTGGCGCAGTAAGTCGGCGTCATGGCGAGCGGCACGAAGGCCAGGCCGGAAGACACGGTTATCACGGTCGCCTGCGGCTGCTTTTTCAGAAGCGGCAGCAGGGCAGCGGTGAGCCGCAGGGGAGCAATCAGGTTGGTTTCGACGGTCGACTCCACGACGGAAAAGTCCGCTGTGAGGCCGTTCAGGTCCTCGGTCTTCATGATGCCGGCGTTGTTGATGAGGACGTTCAGCGCGGGGAACCGGGATGTGGCGGAGCGCGCAAACTCGGCCACGGATGCGGCATCCTGCACGTCGAGGACGGCAGCCTGCATGCCTGGATTCGCGGCGGTGACCTGGTCGAGCAGCGGCTTGCGCCGGCCTGCGACGATGACCTTGTTGCCAAGCCGGTGCAACGCCTCGGCGAGCGCGCGGCCGATGCCGCTGGTGCCGCCGGTGATGAGGATGGTGTTGCCGGTCATGTCCATCGCGGAAGGTCTCCTTTTTGCAGGATAGACGGTTTTGCGGGATGGACTCACGCGGACACGCGCCGCACTTGCGCGGCGGGATCGGACCGGATTGCAACCGGGCTGAGTGGATTGCCGATTGTGCCGGTCAGTAGTCGGGCAGCTTGATCGCGTCGGCGAAGCTGCGGCCCATAGCCAGCGCGGTGACCCCGGGGATCGCCATCAGGTTCATCGCCTGATTGCGGAGAAACAGGGCCAGCTTCGATCGCGGCGCAAACAGGTCGGCGAAGCGCAACGCCGCTTTCTGTTTCGTGCTCACAAACGGGCCAAACCGCTCCTGGTAGCATGCGAAGGCCGCGCCGTAATCGCCGGCCGCCCGGGAAAGCTCTCCGGCCAGCAGGTAGGCGGCGACCATGGCCAGCGCAGAACCTTGTCCCGCGAGGAAGGAGACACAGGAGGCTGCGTCGCCAGCCAGAGTCACGCGGCCGCGCGACCACAGGCCCTGCATGGGGTCCATTCGGATCTGGCTGACGCGATCGAAATAGAGGTCGCTGCATCCGTCGAGCGCGTCGAGGATGCGGGAGCACTCCCATCCCGACGCGCCGAACCGCGCCCGCAGCATTTGCTTCTGTTCTTCGAGCGTGCGCGGCAGCGCCGGGTCTTCGTCCTTCCACGTGAACAGGAACATGGTGCGATCACCGCGCATGGCGAAACGGGCCACCTGACGGCCCACCTCGGTGTAAATCACGTAGACCAGCTCGTCGCGCGGCCGGTAGCCCGGGGCGTCGAAGGCGGCAACCTTGAAGCCCAGGTAATGTTCGAACTGCCCTTCCTCGCCGAAGACCAGCCGCCGCACCCGGGAGTGGACGCCGTCGGCGCCCACCACCAGGTCGAAGGTCCGCGAGCCGCCGTGCTCGAGGGTGACGCGCACCTGCTGGGTGTCCTGCTCCAGCCCGGCAATCTGATCGCCGAGAATTGTTTCCACGCGGCCCTGAATGGCGGAGAAGATTGTGGCGGCGAGATCGCCCCGTTGGAGGCTGGTGAATTGTCCCCGCGCCAGACGCCCGAAGCTGGCGGTTCCGAATCCGGCAGTTCGTTTGCCGTCGCTCCCGACTACGCGGAGTTCGCGCACCGGATAACCTTTTTGCCGGATGTCGGCTTCGAGGCCCATACGCGTGGCTACATCGAATCCCGCGCCCCAGAAATCGATGACGTACCCGCCCGTTCGCAGCACAGGCGCAGCTTCCACCAGGGTAGGCGTGAACCCGTAGCGGGCCAGCCACCAGGCGAGCGTCGGTCCGGCAATGCCGGCGCCGGAGATCAGCACTCTCACAAGACAAAAGGCTACTGCCGTGAAAGGCCGCATGCGGGTGCAGCCACCCGGTCACACAGATTTAAAACGCTGCTGTGTCTCCATCTCCGTGGCCGTTTGCCAATCCTCCCTCGATCCCGGTAGCGTATAAGGTTTTCGCGCTCATTCCGGGGGCGAATCTTGCCAGAACGCCGGATGTCCCCAACGCGCTGTTCACCATCGAGGAGGAAGCATGACGCAGAAGGAACTGCGCTACCAGTCGGGATTTGGCAATGAGTTCGCCACGGAAGCTGTGGCGGGAGCCCTGCCCCATGGGCAGAATGCGCCGCAGAAGTCCGCGCTCGGGCTCTATACCGAGCAGCTGAGCGGGACCGCCTTCACCGCGCCGCGGGCGACCAACCGACGCACCTGGACGTATCGCATCCGGCCGTCGGTGACGCACAAGCCATTCTCCGAGATCGGCTCAGGCCTGTTGCGCAGTGGACCCTTCACCGAGCTGCCCACGCCGCCTAACCAGATGCGCTGGAACCCGGTGCCTATGCCGGAGAAGAAGACCGACTTTGTCGACGGCATCGTAACGCTGGGGGGCAGCGGCGACCCGGCCATGCAGATCGGCGTCGGGGTCCACGTGTATGCGGCGAATGCCCCGATGCAGGGGCGGTATTTCTACAACGCCGACGGAGAGATGCTGATCGTTCCGCAGCAGGGCGACCTGCGTATCCACACCGAACTCGGCATTCTGGGCGTGAAGCCCGGCGAGATTGCCGTGATCCCGCGCGGCATCAAGCTGCAGGTGGATCTGAAAGGCCCGTCGCGCGGCTACATCTGCGAGAACTACGGGCTCCCGTTTCGCCTGCCGGACCTCGGCCCGATCGGCGCGAATGGCCTGGCCAATCCACGCGATTTTCTCGCGCCGGTTGCCGCATACCAGGACCTCGACGGCGACTATCGCATTGTCGGCAAATTTCTGGGGCGGCTGTGGGAAGCAGAAATCGACCATTCGCCGCTCGATGTTGTCGCGTGGCACGGCAACTATGCGCCCTGCAAATACGACCTGGCATGCTACAACTGCATCAACTCCGTCAGCTTCGACCACCCCGATCCATCCATTTATTCCGTGCTCACCTCACCCACCGCCATCGCCGGGACCGCGAACGTCGACTTCGTCATCTTCCCGCCCCGCTGGCTCGTGGCGGAGCACACCTTCCGCCCGCCGTGGTTCCATCGCAACATGATGAACGAGTTCATGGGGCTGGTCTTCGGCGAGTACGACGCCAAGGCGGAAGGCTTCCTGCCCGGCGGCGCAAGCCTGCACAACTGCATGTCCGGCCACGGCCCCGATGCCGAAACGTGGGAGAAGGCGAGCGCGGCGGAACTGAAGCCGGTGAAGCTCGACAACACGCTGGCCTTCATGTTCGAAACCGGCCTGCCGGTGCGGCCGACGAAATTTGCCCTTGAAACCAAGATTCTGCAGCACGAATATTTCGAGTGCTGGCAGGGGCTCAGGAAGCATTTCCGGGAGCCGAAGGGATGAGGGCGATTGAGACGCTGCTCACCGGCATCATCGACTACGCGGGATTGTTTCCACCCGCATCGCTCGATATGGAAACCGCAGTGCGGAACTATCGCGCGTACCTGCGCGGCGAGTACGCGTGGATGCTGGGGAATTTCGTGCTGCCGGCGAGCAAGCTGCGGGAATTCTCGGAAGCGTTTGAGAGGGTCTGCTGCGATGAGCAGGAACCGCCCTGGACGCTGAGCGTGGTCTGCACGCAGGTGGACCCGCGCGACGATGTCAAGGTGATCGACGAGTTCCAGGAGGGAGCCGCACTCCTGTCCGCGTTTGAAGCGAAGGCCATCCACGACGCCGGCGCCTGGAATGTGCTCGCACTGCTGGGGGGCGAGCGGGCGCGGTATATTGAATTTCCTCCGGAAGAAGCGGATCGGGTTCTGCCCATCCTGAGGCAGTATGGGGCGCGCGCGAAGTTGCGCACCGGCGGCATCAAGGCCGAGACGATTCCACCGGCGGAGACGATCATTCGCTTCATTCGCGCGTGCGATAAGGCGCGGGTGCCGCTGAAATTCACCGCGGGGCTGCACCATGCAGTGCGCGGCGTGCGCAAACTGATCTATGCCCTCAGCAGTCCCACGGCGACGATGCATGGATTCCTCAATGTCTTTGTGGCTGCTGGCCTCGCCCGGACGGGCGCTGTGGAGGAGACGCTGATGAAGATTCTGGCAGAGGAGGATCCCGCCGCGTTCCAGTGCGAGGAAGACTCGATCGCGTGGCGCAATGAGCGGCTGAGTGTGGAACAAATCGGCGGCCTGCGCGCCCATCTGGCGACCGGCTTCGGCTCGTGCTCGTTCACCGAACCGATCGATGACCTGAAAGCGATGGGATGGCTGTGATGCCGGAACGCAGACACTGCTGGGTCGAGTCGGCGAACGATCCGGGGACGGATTTTCCGATTGAGAATTTGCCGTTCGGGGTCTTTAAGCCGCAGGATGAGCCGGAGCGCGAAGACCTGTCGGTGGCGATGCGCGCGCTCAACAGCCTGAACCGAGTATGCCTGGCGATTGGCGACCGGATCCTCGACCTCTATGGATGCTATCGCGCCGGTCTGCTGAACAAACTGCACGTTCCAGTCGGCTGGGTGAACGGATCGGATCAGTTCGGAATTCTCGAAGCGCGCGCAGTGCGCCAGCGCGCCGCTGAGCTGCTGAGCGATCCCGGCGCCCGCAAGCGGGTCGAGGCGATGCTGATCCCGCAGGGGTCGGTGAAGATGCTGCCGCCCTTTCGCATCGGCGACTACACGGACTTCTACGCCTCGATTCACCACGCGACGAACGTTGGGCGGCTCTTTCGCCCCGACACACCGCTCTTGCCGAATTACAAATACGTGCCGATTGGGTACCACGGGCGAGCCTCGTCGATTGTCGTGAGCGGGACGGAGATTCGCCGGCCGTGCGGGCAGACGAAAACGCCGGATGCAGCGGAGCCGATGTTCGGACCAAGCCGCATGCTCGACTACGAGATGGAGATGGGGTTCTTTGTCGGGGCAGGGAATCACCTCGGATCGACGATCCCCATCGATCGCGCGCGCCATCCCATCTTTGGCTTCTGCCTCGTCAACGACTGGTCCGCACGCGACATCCAGTCGTGGGAATACCAGCCGCTGGGGCCATTTCTCGGCAAGAGCTTCGGCACGACGATTTCGCCGTGGGTGGTGACGATGGATGCGCTGGAGCCGTGCCGCGTGCCAGTGGCGCAGCGGCCTGCGGGCGACCCGGCGCCTTTGGCCTATCTGCTGTCTGAAGGCGACCAGCAACACGGCGCCTTGGACATCACGCTCGAGGTCTTGCTGCTCACCGCGAAGATGCGCGCTGCGGGCGACAAGGCAGTTCGCGTGAGCCGCAGCAATCTGCGCGATTTGTACTGGACACCGGCACAAATGCTCGCGCACCACGCCAGCAACGGCTGCAATCTGCGCTCCGGTGACTTGCTGGCGACGGGAACGGTCTCCGGCCCGACGCCGGAATCGGTCGGGTGCCTGCTGGAGCGAACGAAGCGCGGGGCAGAGCCGCTCGCCTTGCCGAATGGCGAGCGGCGGAAATTTCTCGAAGACGGCGATGAGGTAATCTTCCGCGGGTGGTGCGAGCGGGAAGGCTATCCGCGGATCGGATTCGGCGAGTGCCGGGGAACGATCACGCCGGCGCATTCGTGAGGTTGACGACGGCTAGTGGAAAAACCTCATGTACCAATTGAGGATTGGCCGTCCGGCGAACACGGTATAGATCGCCGCTGCACACAAAAGCGATCCAAAAGGAAGGCGGATGGCGCCGGCGTCTCGGCGGGCGCGGGTGGCCATCCAAAACAAGCCCACATAGACCGCAGCTACCACGCCCAGGAAGAGGGTCAGCAATGTCATCATTGGGCCGAGCCACGCGGCGATCATCCCCAGCAACTTGGCATCGCCCAACCCCATGCCTTCGCGGCGACGCACCAGCTGATAGATCCAGCGAATGGCGAGGATCACCAGCGCCGCCAACCCAGCCCAGATGACCGAGGCAACCAGTCCCGGCAGCATCATCTTCCAAATAGCCGGTTCGCCTTTCCCTGAAAAGATGATTCCAAAGCCTCCCGGAGGCTGGAGCACTGGCGGCAGCCCCTCTCTCATCCACAGCAGCGCCCCCGACCACATCACGCCCAACCCAATCCCCGGCCAGGTGAACGCATCCGGCAGCCGCATCGTTTCCGCGTCCATCACCGCGAGGCCGAGCAGCAGGAAACAAAGCGCCGCCATGCCGACGCCATAGAGCGTCAGCCCGAAACGCAGAAAGCAGAGCAGGAAGAGCGCCGCCATCGCGAATTCGATTGCGGGATAACGCCAGGGGATCCGCCAGCCGCAGGCGCGGCATCGGCCACGCAGCAAGATCCAACTCAGGACGGGCACATTGTCGCGCGACCGAATTTCCCCGCGACATTTTGGACAGCGCGAGCGGGGCCGCACGATCGACTCATGTCGCGGCAGGCGGCTGATACACACGTTGAGGAAGCTGCCGAACGCAAGGCCGAACAGCACGATGAAAATCGAGATCAGCCAGACCGGCACGCCACCTGATGCGAGAAGAATCGCTGTCCCTCCTTCGACCAAGGCTCCGCAACAGCATACCCGTCCTGCATCCACAGCCGTTGTAGAGTGGAGTTATGCCTTCCGAAAAGGACGCGGCTCCCGGCACAACCGCTCCGCAGCGTCCCGACGACTCCGATGCGGGTGAGCAGTTTTCTGAGGCCGTGGCCATCATGCGCAAGTTGCGCGCGCCGGGCGGATGCCCCTGGGATCGCGAGCAGACCTTCCCCACCATCCGCAAATACACGCTGGAAGAGACCTACGAGGTGCTCGATGCGATCGAACGCGAGCACTGGCACGATCTTGCTGACGAGCTGGGCGATTTGCTGCTGCAGGTGCTGTTCTATGCGGAGATGGCCGCCGAGGCCGGATATTTCTCGATTGCCGAGGTCATCGCGAACCTGAACCGTAAGCTCGTTCGCCGCCACCCGCATGTTTTTGGCGAAGAGGCTTCCGCTGCGGCAGGAAATCGCGCGGAGGGACTCGACACGAACGGCATTGGCGCTGCCGAAGTATTACGTAACTGGGACCAGATCAAATCTCTCGAGAAAAAGTCGCGTCCCGTTGCCAGCGGACGCCTCGATTCCATTTCCCGCTCGATGCCCGCGCTGGCAGAAGCAGGAAAGATCGGATCGGCCGCGGCAAAATGCGGATTTGACTGGCCGAGCATCGATGGTGTGCTCGCCAAGCTGAAGGAAGAGACAACGGAACTGGGCGCGGAAATTGATGCGGGCGACACAACTGCGGCTGCCGAAGAACTGGGCGATCTGCTGTTTACCGCGGCGAGCGTTGCGCGTCACCTGAAGGTGGACGCGGAGCTCACTCTGCGCGATGCGAACGCGAAGTTTCGCCGCCGATTTGCAGCGATGGAAGCGGCATCCGACCGTCCCCTCGAAGAACTCACGCCCGATCAGCTCGAAGATCTATGGTCCCGCAGCAAATCTTCTGAGAAAACTTCGCACGCATGAATCCTGAAATCATCAAAACCCATGACGGCCAACCGATTGTCCTTCGCTCCTGCGAAGGATTCGACGAACTCGCCGCCTGCGTCGAATTGCAGGTTCAGACCTGGGGCTATAACGACGGCGATGTGATCCCGCGCCGGATGTTCACGGTGGCGCAGCGCATCGGCGGGCAGGTGATCGGGGCATTCGATCCGAGCCAGCAGTTAATCGGTTTCGCCATGTCTTTGCCAGGCACGAAAACGGCCAATAAAGCAGGGGCGCCCCCAACCCCTTATCTGCACTCGCATATGCTGGCGGTTTTGCCGCCGTATCGCAATGAGGGAATTGGCCGCAGGCTCAAGCTATATCAGCGTGCGGAGGCCCTTAGCCGCGGCATCCAACTCATGGAGTGGACCTTCGATCCGCTGGAAATCAAAAATGCTTTCCTCAATATCCACAGGCTGGGTGTAATTGTGCGTTCCTATACATCAAATTTTTATGGTGTATCCTCATCTCGTCTGCAGGCTGGCCTGCCCACGGACCGTCTCCACGCGGAATGGTGGATGGATTCGGCACGAGTAAAGGCTATTCTGAGCAATTCGACACCAGAACAGTTACAAATTGTGGAGACCATCACGGTGCCCAAAGCCGTCGGCGAATGGAAAGCTGCCAGTGTCTCTCAGGCGCTCGCGCTGCAGGCGGAAAATCGCCGCCGGTTCGAGTCGGCGTTTGCGCGAGGTCTCGTGGTGACGGGATTCACGGTAGACTCAGAAGGGAACGGTACGTTCGAACTCGCACGACTGCAGGAACCGGTAACGGGACTTCTATGAGAATCGACGCCATACTGCTTCGCGAACTGCGCCTTCCTCTCGTTCTTCCCTTTCAAACCAGTTTTGGCACCACCACCGAGCGCCGCATTCTGCTCGTTGAGCTGCGCGGCGAAGGCCTGAGCGGCTGGGGCGAGTGCGTCGCCGGCGAGCACCCGTATTTTTCCGACGAGACGATCGACACGGCCTGGCACGTGATCCAGCAGGAACTGGCGCCGGCGCTGGCGAGCGCCGATCCGGAGCATGGCGGCAAGTGTCCCGGCATTTTCCGCCAGGTGCGCGGCCATCGCATGGCGAAAGCAGCGCTGGAAAATGCGGTGTGGGATCTGGAAGCGCAGATGAAAGGCGTTCCGCTCGCCACGCTGCTGGGTGGCACACGCGAGAGGATCGATTGCGGCGTTTCGATCGGCATCCAGCCGTCGATGGAGAAGCAGCTCGCCGAGGTGGAAAAGGAAGTGGCGGCCGGTTATCAGCGCATCAAGCTCAAGTGCAAGCCCGGCTGGGACGTGGACATGCTGGAGGCGGTGCGCAATCGCTGGCCGGAGATCGAGCTGAGCGTCGACGCGAATTCCGCGTACCGCATGAAGGATTTCGACCATCTCATTACGTTTGAAGAGTTCAACCTGCTGATGATCGAGCAGCCACTGTGGTACGACGACTTCTACTTCCACTCCATGCTGCAAAAGCTGCTCACCACACCGATTTGTCTCGACGAATCGATCCGCAACCGGAGAGACGCGCTGGCGGCCATCGATATGGAATCGTGCCGGATCATCAACATTAAGGTCGGCCGCGTGGGTGGATTCAGCGAAGCGATCGCGGTGCACAACGCCGCGCAGGAGCGGGGCGTTCCGGTGTGGTGCGGCGGCATGCTGGAAACCGGCATCGGCCGCTCGCATAACATCGCGCTCTCATCGCTCGACAACTTCTCGTTGCCCGGCGACGTTTCTGCCTCGAAGCGTTACTGGAAAGAAGACATCATCGAGCCGGAGGTAACGGTCTCAGCCGAGGGCCAGATTACCGTGCCCGACACTCCGGGCCGTGGCTTTGAAGTGCGCGCCGACCTCATCGAGAAGCTGACCATCCGCAAGGAAGAGATTCGCGCCATGGCAATGGCGTAGCGACAGGGAATTAGGGAACAGGGCTTACGGATGAGTACGGAGCGAAGGGAGTGGCCCGTGGCCGCTCCTTTTTTGCTGGCTCACACTGCCGCGGATAATGGGAGGGCGTTCAGCTTTCGCGCCGTCCGCCTGGCTCCAATCACGACCAGCAACGCAACCAGCAGCAGGAAGATGGCGTTCCCGGCACGCAGCAGCGCGATCGGCTCTCCGCCGATCACCGGTGCCTGCCAAAACGCATGGATGCCGTAAGCGAATGCACCGCCGGCGCCGAGGCTCAATGTGTGCAGCGGCGACCATCCTGCGCGCCGGGCGAAAGCAGCCAGTCCCACAAGGAAGATTGCGTCGAGCGCCAGCATCGCAGCGAACGCGCCCCAGTTCCACGCTGGCTGTACCATCAGCACGCCCATTCCCAGCGCCAGCGCTGCCGCTCCGGTAATCCAGGGAGCCGGGGCCTTCCCGACCCCTTCCGCGGATCGCGATCGCTTGCGTAAGGCAAGCGCCAGGAGCAACACAACCAGGACAGCCGTACCCGCGAATTGCCTGCGCGACGCAACGAACCGGTCCTGGTGCAGCGTCATGGCCGTTCCCATCAGGCACCCCAGCAGGAACAGCGCGCCCACCGCCGACTCGCCGATCTTGCCCAGCCACGGCTTCTCGCGCTGCTCGGGGAACAATCCTTCCACGAGCGCGATCGACACGGACATGCTCCAGAAGGTATGCAGGTTGAGCATGAACAGGGTCCACCAGGCGCCGATACCGAGCGCCGGGATCCATGCGTGGGCGAGGAAGTGCATGTGGAGCTGCAGGTAGTCCGGGTTGAAGAGGGACATGGTCGTGTAACCCTCTTCAATGAGCGCATAGGCCACGCCCAGCAGCAGCATGTGCGACCACCCGAGCTTGCGCCGTCGCGCCATTTCGCGAAGCAGCAGCGCGCCGCCGCCGTACATCGGCGCCAGAACGATGAGCGCTGCGATCGCCTTGATGCCGATATCGCCGAGCAGAAATTCCGCCACCAGCGGCGCGGTGAAGAACAGCAAAATGGATGCACCAACATTACGATCTGTCCCTTGCACGATGCCCTCCAGCCGGTCATTGCCCCAGCGCACATTCAGCATCGCACCGCCGGCCCGGAAGGGCCAGTGCGGCTTGTCAGACGGTTCGGCTGACATTTGTCATCCGGGGGAGTGGTGGTACCGTTTTCGTATGAGAAACGCGCTTGTGTTCGCTGCCGCTTTGCTTGCCTGCAGCGCATCTGCCTTCGCGCAGTCCACGCCGCCGAACGCTACGGCGCAGGATGGCTATCAGTCCGCGCGCAGCCTGGAGCTGTATCGCGAAGGCCACGCCGAAATGCTGATGAACGATTTCGGCCAGCTCGCTCGCTATCGCGATGCGGACGCTGCGCTGGGATTGCCGGTGCAGGGCGAGCCACGCGTGGTCTTCTTTGGCGACTCGATTACCGATATCTGGAAGCTCGACGATTCCTTCCCGGGCAAGCATTACATCAATCGCGGCATCGGCGGGCAGACCACGCCGCAGATGCTGGTGCGTTTTCGGCAGGATGTCATCGACTTGCATCCGGCGGTGGTGGTCATTCTGGCCGGGACGAACGACATCGCGGGCAACACCGGCGACGAAACGCTCGAGCAGGTGGAGGACGATTACGCCAGCTTCGCGGAACTATCCCGCGCCAACGGCATCCGCGTGATCTTTTCTTCGGTCACTCCCATCAACTACGACAATCCGGCGGCGCTCCGCTTTTTCCTGCAGCGCTCGCCGCAGAAGATCCTCGCGCTGAACAACTGGTTGAAGAAATACTGCTCGGTGAATGGAATGGTGTATCTCGATTACTTCTCGGCGCTGGTGGACGACCGGGGACTGCTGAAGCCCAATCTGAGCGAGGACGGGCTGCATCCGAACGCGGCCGGTTTTGCCGTGATGGCGCCGCTGGCGCAGGCCGCGATTACCAGGGCGCTGGCGCAACCCGCTGCGACCGCACAGTAGCTCTCAGCCATGGCCGTCGAGAAGATATTGATTCTGCCGGGAATGGATGGAACGGGGAAACTGCTCATCGAGTTTATGGGTGAGCTGCCAGCCTCTCTTCGCACAGAGATTCCGCAATATCCCACGGATCGGGTTCTCACCTATGATGACCTGGCGAAGATGGTTCGATCGTTGTGCGAAGATTCTCCACCCTTTGTGCTGATGGCGGAATCTTTCTCCACACCGCTTGCGATCCGGATTGCGGCGGAGAATCTTGCCAATCTGCAGGGTTTGATTTTGTGCGCGGGGTTTGCCAGGAGCCCTGTGCGCGGCGCTAAGCGCTGGGTGGTGTCGGTGCTGGCGCCGCTGCTGACGCGGGCGGTGCTGCCGGAGGCGGCCATCCGAGCGTGGCTCGTGGGCCGGGATGCGACCTCAACGCTGGTGAGGATCACGCGGGAGACGATCGCTTCCGTTCAGCCGGCGATTCTGACTGCGCGATTGCGGGCCGTGCTGGCATGTGATGTGCGCGCGGATTTGCTCCATGTCACGGTGCCGCTGCTGTATCTGCAGGCCCAGCACGATCGGTTGGTGCGTCCGCGTTGTCTAAAGGGAATCCGCACCATCAGGCCGGATGTTCGGGCTGTCGTGGTGGACGGCCCGCACTTCCTGCTGCAGCGAGAGCCTCAGCAGACTGCCCACATTGTGACGGAGTTCCTCTCCGGTTTGCCGTGAACGGTCCGGGTTCGTTCAATGGCCGAGAGCGTCCAGCGCTAAATTCAGCTCCAGCACATTGACGCGCCGCTCGCCGAGAAATCCAAATTGCCGTCCTTCGATATGCCTCTCCACCAGCCCCCGCACTTGCGCTTCCGGCAGATGGCGCGCGGCGGCCACCATGGGCACCTGGTAGAGCGCGTCTGCGGGCGAAATATCCGGATCGAGCCCTGATGCCGACGTCGTGACCAGGCCGATGGGCACATCTCCCTGCGCGCCGGGATTGCGCTTTCGCCACGCGGCCGCGTCGCCGTCAATCCGCGTCTGCAGCGCCTTGTTGCTCTGCGCCAGATTCGAGCCGCCGGAGTTTGTCGCGTCGTAGCCGTTGCCCGCCGCAGACGGCCGCTCGTGGAAGTAGCGGTCGCTCGTGAATCCCTGCCCGATAATGGCTGAGCCAATCACCTGGCCATTGCGCACGATCAGCTGCCCATCCGCCTTGTTGCGCATCGTGAGTTGCGCCAAGCCCGTCACCACAAGAGGGTAGACGATGCCCAGCAACACCGTCGTGACGAGGGTGTAGCGGATTGCTACCAGAAGCGTGCTGCGCAGCGTGCCGTCGTGCGCCTGGCTTGTTTCGTTCTTCACTTCCTGCCGATACATAGTCGCCATCGCAATCCTTCTTCTTTACACAAAATGCAGGCCGGTCAGGACCATGTCGATCAGCTTGATCCCGATGAACGGCACGATGATGCCGCCGATGCCGTAGAGGATCAGATTGCGCCGCAGCAGCGCCTGCGCCGACATGGGCTCATACTTCACGCCCCTGAGCGCCAGCGGGATGAGCGCGACGATGATGATCGCGTTGAAAATCACGGCTGAGAGGATGGCCGAATGCGGCGTCCCCAGGCGCATGATGTTGAGCGCGTTCAGCACGGGGAAGACACCGGCAAACATCGCTGGAATGATGGCGAAGTACTTCGCCACATCGTTTGCGATGGAGAACGTGGTGAGCGCGCCGCGCGTCATCAGCAGTTGCTTGCCGATCTCGACGATCTCAATCAGCTTCGTCGGGTTCGAATCGAGATCGACCATGTTGCCGGCCTCTTTGGCGGCCTGCGTGCCGGTGTTCATGGCTACGCCCACGTCAGCCTGCGCCAGCGCGGGAGCATCGTTGGTGCCGTCGCCGGTCATCGCGACCAGCTTGCCTTTGCCCTGTTCGCGCTTGATCAGGTCCATCTTGTCTTTGGGTTTGGCCTCGGCCAGAAAGTCGTCGACTCCGGCTTCGCGCGCGATCACGGCCGCGGTGAGCGGGTTATCCCCGGTAATCATGATGCTGCGAATGCCCATCGCACGCAGCCGCGCCAGACGGTCTTTGAGTCCGCCCTTCACGATGTCTTTGAGATAGACAACGCCGAGCGCGGTGCTGTTTTCGGCGACGATCAGCGGCGTGCCGCCCATGCGCGCAATCTCCTCCACGCGATCCGTCACAGCGCGCGGCAGGCTCGAGCCCTGCTGTTCCAGCCACCGCGCCACGGCATCGGCTGAGCCTTTGCGAATCTTGCTGCCGGGCAGATCGACGCCGGACATCCGCGTTTGTGCGCTGAACGGCACGAACTCGGCACGCATGCCGCTGACGTCGCGGCCGCGCAGGTTGTATTTCTCCTTGGCAAGAACGACGATAGAGCGGCCCTCCGGCGTTTCGTCGGAGAGCGACGCGAGCTGCGCCACGTCGGCCAGGCGCTCGGCGCTGATGCCGGGAGCAGCGAAGAATTCGGTGGCCTGGCGATTGCCCAGCGTGATGGTCCCGGTCTTGTCGAGCAGCAGCGTGTTCACATCGCCGGCCGCTTCTACCGCGCGGCCGCTCATTGCGAGCACGTTGTATTGGACCAGCCGATCCATGCCCGCGATGCCGATGGCTGAGAGCAGCGCGCCGATGGTGGTGGGGATGAGGCACACCAGAAGCGACACCAGCACAAAGATGGTTTGCGGCGCATGCGAGTAGATGGCGTAGGGCTGCAGTGTGGCCACCGCCAGAAGAAAAATGACCGTGAGTCCGGCGAGCAGGATGCTGAGCGCGATCTCGTTGGGCGTTTTCTGCCGCTGCGCCCCTTCGACCAGCGCGATCATGCGATCGAGGAAGGTTTCGCCGGGATTCGACGTGATGCGGATCCTGATCCAGTCCGACAGCACGCGTGTGCCGCCGGTGACGGCGGAGCGGTCGCCGCCGGCTTCGCGGATGACCGGGGCGGATTCGCCCGTGATGGCCGATTCGTCAACCGAGGCCACGCCTTCGATGACCTCGCCATCCCCTGCGATGAACTGCCCGGCATCAACCTTGATGATGTCGCCGGAGCGCAGCAGTGAACTGGAGACCGTCTCGACCGAGCCATCGTCGCGATAGCGATACGCGATGGTCTCGCCCTTGGCCTTGCGCAGCGTGTCGGCCTGTGCCTTGCCGCGGCCTTCGGCGATCGCCTCGGCGAAGTTGGCAAACAGCACTGTGAACCACAGCCACAGCGTGATCTGCAGATCGAACCCGATGGGCAGGTGCCGCGTTGCTTCTTCAATCAGAAGCGCCGTCGTCACCACGCTTCCCACTTCCACCACAAACATGACCGGGTTCTTCATCATCACGCGCGGGTCGAGCTTGCGGAACGAGTCGATGATCGACTGGCGGAGGATATCCGGATTCAGAAGACTGAGCTTTTTTGCCATGAATACTTTCTCCCGCCCTACGAAAAGAGGGTTCCGTGCTGCAGCAGCAGGTGTTCAAGAATGGGGCCGAGGCTAAGCGCGGGGAAGAACGTCAGCGCGCCGACGATCAGAATCACACCCGTGAGCAGTACGGTGAAGAGCGGCGTGTTCACCGGGAATGTCCCCGGCGACGGCGGAATGCCTTTCTTGCGCGCCAGATTCCCGGCCAGCGCCAGCATCGGAATCATCATCAGGAAGCGCCCGCTCAGCATGGTGAATCCGAGCAGCGCGTTGTAATATCGGGTGTTTCCCAGCAGTCCGGCAAAGGCTGAGCCGTTGTTGCCGGCAGCGGACGAGAAGGCGTAGAGAACCTGCGTCAGTCCATGCGGCCCGGGATTGGTGACGCCCGCCAGTCCCGACTTTGAGAGCACGGATAGCGCTGTGAGCGTGAGGATGACGAGCGGGAAAATCAGCACGTACAGCATCGACATTTTCACGTCGTAGGCTTCGATCTTCTTGCCCAGATATTCCGGGGTGCGTCCCACCATCAGCCCGGCGATGAAGACCGAGAGCACGACGAAGACGATCATGCCGTACAGTCCCGACCCGACGCCGCCAAAGATGATCTCCCCCAGTTCGATGTTCAGCAGCGGAATCATCCCGCCGAGGGGCGTGAATGAGTCATGCCAGGAATTGATGGCTCCGCAGCTTGCGTCCGTCGTAATTGTCGCGAACAGCGCGGAATCCGTGATCCCGAAGCGCGTCTCCTTGCCTTCCATGTTGGCGCCGGCCTGCTGCGCGGTCACGCGCTGATCCACGCCGTGGAGCGTTGGATTGGGATGTGCCTCGGCCCAGTACGCGACGGTAAACCCGGCAGCGAAAAGCACAGACATGCAGGCAAATACCGCCCAGCCGTGGCCGGGGCTTCCGGTCATCCGCCCGAGGGTCACCGTCAGGCCGGCCCCGATCGCAAAGATCGACAGCATCTCAAGAAAATTGCTGAACGGCGTCGGGTTCTCGAAGGGATGCGCGCTGTTGGCATTGAAGAATCCGCCGCCATTCGTGCCAAGCTCCTTAATTGCCTCCTGCGATGCAACCGGCCCCTGCGCGATGGTCTGCGCCTGCCCCTCCAGCGTGTGGGCGACAGTGTAGGGATGCAGGTTTTGGATGACTCCCTGGCCAACGAGGACGAGCGCCAGAACAATGCAGAGGGGCAGCAGGACATAGAGGCAGGCGCGCGTCGTATCCACCCAGAAATTGCCGATGGTTTTCGATTCGCGGCGTGCCAGCCCCCGCACCAGGGCCACCGCAACGGCGATGCCCACCGCCGCGCTGAAGAAGTTGTGGTAGGCCAGCGAAGCCATCTGCGTGAAGTAGCTCATCACGGCTTCGCCCGTGTAGTTTTGCCAGTTAGTGTTGGTCGTAAACGACGACGCCGTGTTCCAGGCGAGATAAGGCTCGACAGCGGGGAAGTGCTGGGGGTTGAAAGGCAGCACCTGCTGCAGCCGCTCCATGATGTAGGTCAGCAGCAGCGTTACGAAGCTGAAGATCAGCATGGCGATCGTGTAGCCCTTCCACGTCATCTCTTCATCCGCGTGCACGCCGCCGAGGCGATAGATCGGCCCCTCGATCAGCCTGAGAAAGCGGTAATGCCCGCTGAAGACGCGCGTCATATAGATCCCCAGGGGGCGCGCGCACAGCAGCAGCAACACGAAATAGATCAGAAACTGCAGCCATCCATTGGCGGTCATGTCAGAACTTCTC
>JBARMS010000189.1:0-7439 GCA_049802575.1 Acidobacteriaceae bacterium
GGGCAAGCTGATTGTCGCTGGTTTGCTCGATGCGGCGGGCGATGCCGTAGCCGTGCTGCGGACCCATGGTCTCGAGGGTCTTCAGGATCATGAGGGCCAGCGTGCCCTGCCAGACATCGGTCTTGTCGGCCATTCGTCTCCTCTGGGTTGGCCATATATATCACTCCCTGCTATGGGAATGCAATAGGTGAGTTCCGGAAAGCGGCTGATGGGCCTGCTTCGGGCGTGGCGGCGTGCAATAATCGGCTGTTCCGCGCAGGGCGGGATGGAGGGAAAGGAAACCGAACCGATATGGATTCGCCGTTTTCATTGCAGGGCAAACGAGCTGTCATCACCGGGGCGGCCAGCGGTATCGGGCTGGCCATTGCACACGCGTTTGCGCGCCAGGGAGCGGCGGTGCACATCCTGGATCGCGACAGCGGCGCGGCGGAAACTGCGGCGCAGGAAGTCAATGCGGCGGGAGGGAAGGCGCAGGCGCATGTATGCGACGTGGCGGACGCCGCGAGCGCAGGCGCGGTCTTCGGCCAGATCTTCGAGCAGGGGCGCATGCACATCCTGGTGAACAACGCGGGCATTGCCCACGTGGGCAGCCTGGCGACCACGTCGGAGGAGGATTTCGATCGCATCCAGCGGGTCAACGTCAAGGGCGTGTACCTGTGCATGCGGGCGGGTGTGGAACACATGCGTGCGCAGGGCGGCGGCGTCATCCTGAACATGTGTTCGATTGCGGCGACGGTGGGCTTGACGGATCGCTTCGCGTATTCGACGAGCAAGGGCGCGGTGCTCTCGATGACGCTGTCGGTGGCGCGCGATTATCTGCGCGAGGGCATCCGGTGCAACGCGATCTCGCCGGCGCGGGTGCACACGCCGTTTGTGGATGGGTTCGTCGCCAGGAATTATCCGGGACACGAAGCCGAGATGATGCAGAAGCTGTCGGCAGCGCAGCCGATCGGACGCATGGCGAAGCCGGAGGAAGTGGCGAGTCTGGCCGTCTATCTGTGTTCCGACGAAGCGAGCTTCGTCACGGGAACGAACTACACCCTCGATGGCGGCTATGTGAACCTGCGCGAATAGCTACTCGACGGTGACCGACTTGGCGAGGTTGCGGGGCTGGTCGACATCGCAGCCGCGGCGCACGGCGATGTGATACGCGAGCAGCTGCAGGGGAATGACGTCGACGACCGGCAGCAGCAACTCGGGCGCAGCGGGGACATAGAGCACGTGGTCGACAAGCTGGCCGATGTGGTCGTCGCCCTGCACGGCAACGGCGATCACTTTGCCGGAGCGCGCCGTGACCTCCTGGATATTCGACAGCGTCTTCTCGTAGCGCAGCACGGAGTCGCGATTGCTCTCGTCTTTGGTGGCCAGCACGACGACGGGCAGCGTCTCATCGATGAGGGCGTTGGGGCCGTGCTTCATCTCGCCGGCCGGATAGCCTTCGGCGTGGATGTAGGAGATTTCCTTCAGCTTCAGAGCGCCTTCGAGCGCGATGGGATAGTGGATGCCGCGGCCGAGAAAGAGAAAGTCGCGCGCCGTGGAATAGAGCTTCGCCAGCGGCTCACATTCGCTGTCGCACGTGCGCAGGATCTCCTCGACCTTGCCCGGCAGGAGATTGAGTTCTTCCAGCAGGGCGCAGCTTTCATGGTCTGCAATCGTTCCGCGCACCTGGGCCAGGTGCACCGCAAAGAGAAATAAGGCCACCAATTGCGCGGTAAATGCCTTCGTCGAGGCGACGCCGATCTCCGGTCCGGCATGGGTGTAGATGGTGCCGTGCGCTTCGCGCGTGATCATCGATCCGACCACGTTGCAGACGGCGACGGTCGGGGAACCCTTGGCGATCATCTCGCGCTGGGCGGCCAGCGTGTCGGCGGTTTCGCCCGACTGCGTGATGAGCAGGCCGACGGTGTGCTCATCGAGGATGGGATCGCGGTAGCGAAACTCGCTCGCGTAGTCGACCTCGACGGGGATACGCGCCAGGCGCTCGATCATGAACTTACCGGCGGTGGCCGCATGCCAGCTGGTGCCGCAGGCGGCGATGTGAATATTGCGCGCGCGGCGAAAAGTCTCGTCGGAAATTTTCATCTCGGCGAGAAAGACTTTGCCGGTGTCGAGCGAGATGCGGCCCAGAGTGGTGTCGCGGATGGCGCGCGGCTGCTCGAAGATTTCCTTGAGCATGAAGTGCTTGTAGCCGCCCTTTTCCGCCTGAATGGGATCCCACTGGATGTGCTGCAACGGCCGCTCGACGGGATTGCCGTCGAAATCGGTCAGCCGGACGCCCTGAGGAGTGAGCACGGCCATGTCGCCGTCGGCGAGGAAATACAGATCGCGGGTGTGATGCAGGATGCCGGGCACGTCGGACGCAACGAAATACTCACCATCGCCGACGCCGATGATAGCGGGCGGACCATTGCGCGCAACGACGATGGTGTCAGGCTCGTCAGCCGAGAGCACGCTGATGGCAAAGGCGCCGGTGAGGCGACGGACGGCACGGCGCACGGCGTCTTCAAGCGGCAACTTTGAGCCCAACCCCTTTGCCGAGGCGATCTCCTGCTCGATGAGGTGGGCAATGATTTCTGTATCTGTCTCGGTGGCAAATTTGTGTCCCTGCGCGGTGAGCTCGTGCTTCAGGGCCAGGTAGTTCTCCACGATGCCGTTGTGCACGACGACGATGCGGCCGGTGCAGTCGCGATGGGGGTGGGCATTCTCTTCCGTGGGGCGGCCGTGCGTGGCCCAGCGTGTGTGGCCGATGCCCCAGGTTCCCTCAAGCGGCTTGTCGCGGATGACCTCTTCGAGCCGGCGCAGCTTGCCCGAGGCGCGGCGCAACTGGAGGCCGTCTCCGTTGCCGCCCACGGCGATACCGGCCGAGTCGTAGCCGCGGTACTCAAGCCGGCGCAGCCCCTCGATGATGACAGGGACGACTTCCTTCTTTTTTCCGACGTATCCGACGATGCCGCACATGATCTCTTAGCGTACAGCAAGCGATTGGAGGGGCACTCTGGCTCTTTCGAGCTACTCGAGAACCGGTCTCATCGATCGCTTTGCGGTTTCCGCAAGCGGCATGAGCCCCGCTTCGGCGGCGGGTCTCATCCGAGGCATCATCCGGCTCGGGAGATTGATGAGACCGGTTCGAGGCGGAAGCTGTATTCCTCGATCACCGGATTGGTGAGCACTTCGCGGGCGATGCGGTCGACTTCGTCGCGGGCGGCGGCTTCGGGAAGGCTGTCGTCCAGGGTCAGCTCGAAGTGCTTGCCCTGGCGCACATCCGCAATGCCGGCGTAGCGCATTTTGCGCAAAGCATTGTGGATGGCCTGGCCCTGCGGGTCGAGGACCGTCTTCTTCAGCGTGACGTAGACATGAGCCTTCATTGTGGCTGATTATAAATGCAGGCTCCATCCTTCCCTGCTCGCAAGCTCTCGCGTGCACCCACTTCATAAAAGACTGGAATTGTGACCATGAATTATCTGGAATTGCCCGTCGGCGACAAATCCCCCGAGGTGTTCAACGTCGTGATCGAGATCCCGGCGGAGGGCATCAACAAGTACGAGTACGACAAGAAGCTGCACGTCTTCCGGCTGGACCGGAACCTGTATTCCCCGGTGCATTATCCCGGCGACTACGGCTTTGTGCCGTCGACGCTCAGCGACGATGGCGATCCGCTCGACGTGCTGGTGCTGGTGGATGCGCCGAGTTTTCCCGGCTGCGTAATGGAAGTGCGGCCCATTGGCCTGCTGGAGATGCTGGATCAGGGCGTTCTGGATGAGAAAGTGCTCGCGGTGGGCAAGAACAATCCGCGCTACAAAGATGTGTGGAACTACTCCGAGATTTATCCCCACATGCTGAAGGAGATCACGCATTTCTTCTCGATCTACAAGGACCTTGAGGGCAAGCGGGTCGAGATCAAGGGCTGGCACGATGCGTCGCACGCGCGGGATCGCGTGATCTATGCCGCGCGGAATTTCAAGGCCGGTCAGGAAAAGAAGCTGATCGAGGCGGGCGCCAGGAAGTAGCGCGACGCTAATCGGCAGCCGCCACGGAAGCGGCGCCGCGGGTCCAGAGCACCGTCGATATCCGGTAGAGCAGCGGGCCAGCCGCTGCAATCAGCGCACCCAAAAGCAGCGCGGGCATGCGCCCCATGCGCTCATGGCGCGAGGCGAAAGCCGCGTAAACGATGAGCGCGGTGGGCGCTGCTCCCATGAGGCAGGCTGCGGTAAAGTTGCCGGCGCGGAAGGGCCGCTCGAGGTGGGGCTCGCGCAATCGCAGCAGCACCAGCGCGACAAACTCGAGGATCAGGCTGGCCCCGTAGAGGATCAGGTCGAGGGAGATGAGGCGCTCGAAGCTGAAGGGCAGCGCCAGAGCCCACGCGGCCGCACACGCCAGCACCGCGACCCAGGGAACGCCGCGCCGATTCTTACGCGCCAGGATGCCAGGCAGCATGCCGTCTTCCGCCAGGACCATGGGCAACCGCGCGTAGGACATGGTGAGCGCGTTGAACATGCCCAGCGAGGTGAGCGTGCCGCCGACCACAATGGCCACGCCGAGCCACGCCCCAGCCATCGAGCCGGCGACGACGGCCCAGGATCCGGTGCTGAACTGATCCACAGGAACGCGCGCGTACGCCATCGCGGCCAGCGGGATGACATAGCTCACCGTGACGATGAGGGAGCTGAGGAGCATGGCGCGGGGATAGTTCTTCTGCGGGCGATCCACCTCGCGGGCCACGGTGGAGGCATTGTCCCACCCCATGTAGTTCCACATGGCTACGAGGATGGCGGTGGTAAGACCCGCGTGCGCCGTCGCGGCCGGAACTGCCGTGTGCGCCAGATGCGCGCCGCGGCTGATAGCAAATCCGACGAGCACGACGAAGGGCGACAGCAGCAGGACAAAAAGGCCCATCGATCCATCGCCGACCGCAGGAGCGCCGAGCAGGTTCCACGCGCAGCACAGAGCGATCAGCCCCAATTCCCAGGCAGCGCCATGCCAGCCGGCCGCCCACGCGGGAGCCAGCCTGCCGAGGTACAGCACAAACAACGTGGGGTAGATGGCCATGTCGAAGATGCTGGCGGTGAGGGAGAGCCAGGCTTCCTGGTATCCCCAGAATGGGCCGAGAGCGCGCCGCACCCAGACGTAGAATCCGCCCTCGTCGGGCAGCGCGCTGGCCAGTTCGCCAATCATCAGCGCGGTGGGAATGCTCCAAAGCAGCGGCAATGCCAGCAGCAGCACCAGAGCGCGAACGTAGCCCGCGTCGAGGATGTCCTCGATGCCGTAGGGTCCGCCCGAGACCATGAAATAGGTGGCGGCTGCCAGCGGCAACATTCGCAGGCCGGTTCGGACTGAGGGCGAGCGTTTGATCCTGATTCCCTTCCCTGTGCAGCCGAAAATCAGAATCTATCGCGCTTTCGCCGGGAACTAAAGCAAAAACCGGAGGACCAGCAAAAACGCCATCGCGTGGGCGATGGCGTTTGAGCGACGGGCCGCAGTGGAGTGTCAGGAGGCTTTGCGGCGGTAGCTCTCTTCCGGCCGATAGTAGTTGCGCATGCGGCCGTAGATCTCCACGCGATTGCCTTCGCTCGCTTCGCCGAGCGAGGCCATGTTCTCGAAGCGCACGCTTCCGTGGTTGCGCTCCAGAATGGCCTCAGCCAGTGACGCGCGACCGCCTGGGGCGACAGAGACAACAGCGCCTCCGCGATTGAGCGCGCGGCTCAGGCTGCGCGCGTCGCGGGCGGTGAGCCCCATGCCGACAAACGAATTCTCGAAGGACGGCTCGGAGTAGTCGAAGTCGGGAAACAGGTGCCCCTCGCCGGTGCCGAAGTTCATGCTGGAGGCGCGTCTTGCCCTGGCGGTATCGCTGTCTTCGGCGAATACCTGGCGCATGCGCTCGCGTCTCGATTCGTCAACCGGGATGGTACCCTCGCGCATGGCCGGCGCCACCGGCATTGGCCGGGAAGACCGCTCGGCGGCAATTTCGCTTTCGTGACGCAGCGTGCTGGGCAGATCGTGAGGCAGCTCGTGTCTCAGGGTCGACGGAATCTCCGCACCGGGGATCGGACCCGGTCGCCCTGGAGCAGGAAAAGCATTGCCCGAGCCCGGCGCCAGGCCCGCCGGCGTTACCGCCTGGTCGTGCGAGGCCGGACCCCCAACGGAGCCGGTCAGGGCCGGATTCTCCGGGATGACGCCTCGCCCGCGTCCACCCTCGGCTACTTCCATGCCGATGCGCGGCGTCCTGAACGCGGCTCCGATTTCCTCCGCCACAAAACCTTCGTCGATGAGTTCGTTAATCGCGCGGGACGCATCGGCGCCGTTGGCAAAATAGCCAACGATGATGCGATCATCCTCCATGTTGCCGCTGTCCATCACCATACAGTCCTCTCCCTCACAGCGTGGCAGGAAGCCACATCCGTTTGGATGCGGGGAACGCGGCTCGCGCCGGTAGCCGCAGGCTGCTCCGGTGTTGAAATTCGGCGGCGTGCGTGGGACGCTATCTGCGCGAGGCTTTCTGTATCGAGGGAGGGGCGCTTCCTATATACTGGCGACAACCGAGCCGGAGAGATGGCCGAGAGGCTGAAGGCGGCGGTTTGCTAAACCGTTATAGGGTTGAAAAGCTCTATCGAGGGTTCGAATCCCTCTCTCTCCGCCATATCCCTTCTTAAGTTATTGATTGTAAAGCTTTTGTATTTGAAGTTACGGCTTTATGATCGATGCCAAAGTGGACAAAATGTGACCATGACGCGTGAGACCCGCGCCTGTGCTGCGTTTGGCGGAGTGTCCACTGGGCACCCACACAGGCGCCCGCCTGTGGCCTGCTGCGGATGAAGTGAATACAAGACAGGCTTTGGATCATGTCTTCGGGTGTCGCGAATCGCGCAACCTCCGCACGCCGTGATAACCGTTCTCGCGATCTGGAGTGCATAGAGTGGCAGTACAGCCAGCGAAAAGCGTTTGATTCCCGGCGATGAATACAAGCGGCGCTATATCAAAGCAATTGAGCGAGCTCGCGACTAACGGCGCGAATCGAATACCGGATGGGCAGAAGCCTGATTTATCTCTCGGCGAATTTGCGCCTCGCTGCGAATCCTGGTACTCAAAGGCGCTATCCGCTTGATTTGCTCGACAAGTCCCGTGCAGGGGATGGCCGGAGAGACTGCGGGAGTAGACGCAAGCCGCGTTGCTCAAGACAAATTACATCGTCGATGAGCGCATTGTTTGAATGCCAAGTCGAGGAGGAGCACGAGGTGTTACAAGAAGCTGAACTCAGCGGGCGCTGATTCAGAGAACAACCTCGGAGGCTCCTCAGAGACGACATGTACTACATCGGACTGGATGTTCACAAGAAGACGATCAGCTATTGCGTGAAGGACGCAGCTGGTTGTGTGCACCGGGAGGGCAAGATCGGATCGACCCGGCGCGAACTGGATGCCTGGATCCAGACGTTACCGCAACCC
>JBARMS010000190.1:0-31022 GCA_049802575.1 Acidobacteriaceae bacterium
CGAGAACGTAATACGCCGAGGTGTCATTCTGGATGCGGTCGAAGGCGGGCGAGAAATCGTTCGAGTCGAAGAAGGCCTTGCCCCCCGTGTCGGACGAGAGCGTAGCCATCACTTCCTGGGTGTTGAAGTTGGCGTCGAGATTGTTTTGCAGCGCGGAGCCGTTGAAGCCGCCGGCGCCGCGCAGGCTGCCGGTGCTGGCGTCGCCCAGCGGCGAGATGGCCTCCAGCCCGCGGGCGTCCACACTGTAGATGGCGACGTCGGCCCGCACCGCCGTGTTGATGGCGGCGTGCAGCGAAGCCTGGTTCTCAATGCCGTCGCGCTGGATGCCGCCGGAGAAATACAAAATGGACTTCTTCTCGCTGAGATAGGTCAGCGATTTAGAAATGTCCTCGATGGCGAAGAGCTCGCGGTCGGTGTTGATGTCGTTGTATTCCTGCTCGTCGGGCGTGAAGGACGTGGCGTCTTCCACCTGATTGCTGGTGCTGGTGGCCCCTGCTTCGTAGCCCGCGCCCTGCGTGCCGGAGTAGCTGTTGACGGCCTTGAGCAGCAATTGCTTGTTCGCGGTGAAATCCTGGTCGAGCGAAAGCGTGTTGTCGAGCGAGACGACCGCAACCAGATCGGCGGGATGCATCTGCTTGTTGACGTAATTGCGCGCCGCGTCCTGGGCGCGGTCCAGATCTTCGGGCTGCATGGAGGTGATGTCGAAGAACATCACGATGAGCCGGTGGTTGCGCAACTGCTCCTGCGTGGCCGTGCCGTTTTTCGCGCCGAAGACGCCGTTGGGCGCGCTGGCGTCGATGGTCGCTTCGTTGAGCGGCGCAGCCTGATCGACGTTCTCGAAATCGAAGCTGACAATGTGCTGCGGCTTGCCATCTTCGCTGATGGTGAAATCTTTTTCCGTCAAACCCTTCACGAGTTCGCCGGTCTTTTTGTCGCGAACGACGACGTTGGTGAGGACGAGATCGCTGTTGACCTTGAAAGTGACGGTGGTGTCGGAGGATTGCGCCGAGCTCTGGTCCTGAGGCAAGGCCGGCGGCGCGATCAGCAGGGCGCAGAGCACCGCGTACAGAGCGCAGCGGGCGGCGTTTGCAATGTGGCGCGAGTGCGTGCGTTGCGTGTTCATCAGAACCGGTACCTTCCCATGAACGTGAACTGCCGCATGGTGCCCGCTCCGGTCACCTGGTCGTAGGTGCTGGAGCCGAGCGTCGTGTCTACGCTGGAGTACTGGACGATGTTGAAGACATTGTCGGCGGTGGCGCGCATCTCAAAGGTCTTCGTATCCCCGAAGCGAATGCTCTTGGAAAGCGACATGTCGACGGAGACGGTGGCGGGGCCAGGAATACTGAGCCGGGGGGCCGTGCCATACAAGCCGGCGGGCGCCACGAAAGCATCTTTGTTGAACCAATTGCGAAGGTGGCCGCCGCCCGCGGTGAGCGGGACGCCGGGGGCGAGATCCGGACGCAGCGAATTCGTCGTCCCGCTGGCCACTTCGCCCGCCGTCGCTTCATAGGCGGGATTGAGCGGATTGCCCGAGGCGAACTCGTAGCTGCCGGAGACATTCACGTTGGCCAGCGCGTGGCTGAGCCAGCCGCCGGTGAGCAGGTGCGTATCCGGACCGAAGGGCAGCTCGTACACCCAGGAGCCGTTCACCTTGTGGCGGACGTCGAAGCTGGAGCTCGATTCCTCCGCCAGGATGTTCTGCCAGTTCTGCACGATGCTGGTGCTCGTTCCCCCATTGCCTCCGATCGAGGTCGCGTCGTCGATGGAATGGGAATACGTATAGGTGGCCTGGAGCGAGATGCCGCCGCTCATGCGTTTGCGCGCGCTGAAGGTGAGCGCGTTGTAGTTGGAAAACGCGACAGAGTCTTCGTACTCGTATTCGACTTGCTGGCTGGGATTGTTCAGCGCGACGGGCTGCGTAGTGGTCAGCTGGCCGTCGACCATGGTGGGGAACCTTCCCGGCGCATCGACGATGTCGAGACGGCTGCCTTTCGATCCGTTGTAGCCGAGGTTGAGAACGATCTCCCATGGAATCGTGCGCTGAAGGTTGATGTTCCACACCTGGACGTACGGCAGACGGTAGTTCTTGTTCACGGCGTAGTTGCCGTAGGGCTGGGGCGCGGGAAATCCGTTGGCCAGGCAGAACGATGCGCAGCTGACCACGTTGGCTTCGGCGGCCGCCGTGGTGGCCAGATTGGTCTGGACGTCGGCGTAGGGAGGCTCGAAGGCGAAGTTCTGCACGAACTTCACATACTGGCCGACGGTGTAGTTGATGCCGTAGCCACCGCGGATGGTCGTGTCGCTCCAGGGATGCAGCGCAATGCCCACGCGCGGGGAGAAATTGTCTTTCTCCGGATAGATCAGATCGCGCGGATATTTGCCGGTGAAGGGGCCGGCGCCGTTCGGCGTCACCGTAGCCACCTGGGTAAAGTCGTCGCCGGTGTCGAGCGTGGAGAGACGGTCGTGCTCCTCGGAGTAGGGCGAGAAGTATTCGTAGCGCAGCCCGTAGATGAGGGTGAGATTCTTCATGGCGCGCCAGTCGTCCTGCGCATAACCATCGGTGACCAGTTCGCGCAGATGGGTTTCCTGGTAGGCCGCCTGCAGCGTGGTTTCCTGGGGCAGGCCGAGCAGGAAATCGGCCAGCGACGACCCGGTCAGCGGCGTTCCGTAAATGCCGGTGGTGGTTTGGCTGCCGGCCTGGCAGGCGGTGGGCGATTGCTCCGTGAAGCACCCGGTAAAGATGAATTGGCCGGTCGAGCCGGTGTCGCCGATCATGTCGAGATAGACGCGGCGCAGGTCGGCGCCAAAGCGCATGTTGTGCTTGCCGTGGATCCAGGAGCTCATTTCACCGAGTCCGGCCACCTGCTGCAACTGGAACCTGGGCTGCTGCTCGCTCAGCCCGTTGAACTGATTGAGGGTGACGTTGGGCAGACCCCACAACTGCGGCGAGGTGGGCAATCCAGCGAGACCGGCCTGGGCCGCGACGTCGGTGGTGTTGCTGAAGTAGTTGCTCACCTGCGTGTTGGTCTTGTTCCAGGTCGCCGTGAGGTTGTTGACCAGCCGTCCTTTGCCGATGGAATAGCCGAGTTGCAGCGAGTACTGATGCGTCTGGTTCTTGCCGCCGAGGTCGGGAAAGAGATTCAGGCTGTCGGATGCGGAATGGCTGTAGTTGTAGTTGAGGTTCACGCTCTGCGTGATGCCAGGGCTGCCCGCGCCAAGGAACTGGCGGGCCATGCGCATCATGGGATTTGCGCCGCCCGCGCTGCCGAAGGTGTGCATGTAGCGAATGCCGGCCGCGGTGTTGTTGGTTTGCGCGGAGGCGAGCCGCTGATAGTTTTCGCTCTGGCCGGAAAGAGTCGGCAGAGGAACGTAATCGAGCAGAGCCGTGGCCTGCGACGCAATACACGACGCGGGAATCACGTTGCCGATGAAGGGCGTGCCGGGAACATTGCCGCCGGCGGTGCAGGTGCTGTTGGCGGGATCGTAGATGGTGATGGGCGCGCCGTTCTGCGTGGTCAGGCTGGAGAGGTCGCCGCCCCGTTCGGCGGTGGTGGGCACGGTGCCGTAGGAGTCGAATGGCGCGGTGGTACGCGTTAACGACACGTTGAGAAACAGCATGTCGTTCTTGTCGCTGGTGAGCAGCTTTGGAATGTACGGAGCGGTCATCAGCGTGAGGCCGAAGCGATTGGAGGCGTAAGGCGGCTCAGAGACGAACTGCGGACGCAGCGCGAACTGTTCGGCGTTGAGTGCGCTGTTGTCGCCGTTCCAGAAGATGCCGCCGTGGGGCTGATTGGGCTTGAAGTTGCGGAAGTTGCCGCGTCCGCCGAAGCCGCCGCGTCCACCACCCCCGCCGCGAAATCCGCCGCCGCCGAAGCCTCCACCGCCGAATCCACCGCCGCCCGGGCCTCCACCGCCCGAGCCGCCTTGTCCTCCCTGACCGCCATTGAGGGACTGGTTCAGCTCGGCGTTGTCGCGCATGGCGCTGAAGTCGAGTCCGGCAAAGGGATTGGTGGTTCCGGTCTGGCCGTTGACGGCCACCGATTCGCCGGAAGACAAATCGGCACTGCCGGCGAGCGAAGGCAGCGCGGCTCCTGCGTCCTCTCCGCCGCCGCCCGCCTGGATGAGATCCGCAGCCGCGCCGAGCAGGCTGAGGCTCTGCGCGCCGGCACCCCCAAGCTGTCGCGTGGCGCCGCCGGTGAATCCAGCCGCCATTTCCTGGCTCTGCTGCTGTTGCTGGGCGCGGGAAGCCAGCTCGAGTGCGAAGTCGACCGTCTCCGCATGCGATGCGGCATTGAGCAGAGCTTCTTTCGTGACCGTGGCAAAGGCGGCGAAATCGGTGCGAACGACGTAGCGGCCGTTCTGCGGGATGACCAGCGTATATCTGCCGGTGATATCGGTGGTGGTGCTGTAGCGCTTGCCGGTGAGCGAGTTGAGCGCCGTGACGCTGACGCCCGGCAGGGGAACATTGCTGTCCCTGACGGTTCCGCGGATGGTGCCGCCGGTGGCGGGAACCGGAGCGGTGGCGGAAGGCGTGGCCGCAGCGGGCGCCGGTGTTGCAGCAGGCGCACCGACGGACGGCGACTGGGCCAGCGCGGACGATACCGCAACGACGGCGGAGACAACGAGAGCGGTGTAGCGCGCAGGCAGGGTCATTCCAGTTGAGCCGTTCAATTCTGTGGGGCGTTCTGCGGCTGCGCCGCGGTGGTTCCCGTCGGCGTACTCTCCGGCTGCGGCGCTGGTTTCGTGTCGGGGTTCGCCTGATTGCCGCCCTCCGCTCCGCCCTCACCGTGTCCGAAGCGGCCGGGGCCGCGGCCGCCGGGCGGCGTCACCGAGAGGTTCGTCGCGAGGAAGTTTGCTCCCTGGACCGACCCGTTGGCGCGCACGCGGTCGCCCACTTTGATGTCGGGGAAGGTGACGTCTTCGTCGCCATTGGGGCCGCGCTTGTGAAACGTGGTGTTCTCATCGACGGCAATGGTCTGTGTGACCTTGTCCGGTCGTTCGACGGTGATGGTGAGGGCGTCGGTGTTGATGGCGGTGACCCTGCCGGCCGTCCAGGTCTTGCCGAAGTCGGCGCGCATCTTCTCCATGCGCGCGGCCTGCTGGGCATCGAGCACGACGAGAAAAACGGCGCCGACGGTCTTTGCCGTCTCATCCAGATTGCCGGCGGCCATGACGGTGTCGCCCACGTGAATGTCTGAGAGCTTCGCCTCTTCGCGGTCTTTACGGATATGCGTGTTGGGGCTGGTCGCGATCTTCCAGGTATCGCCCTGCTCGTTTTTCACGGTAATGTCACTGCCGGAGATGGCGCTGACGGTGCCGATGGTCCCGTTCATGCCGGGTCCGAACTCGCCGCCCATGCCGCGACCGTAGCCACGGCCTTGACCCTGATTCTGGCCGGAGTTTTGATCCGGTGCCTGGCCTTGCTGGGGCGAGTCCTGCGCCCACACCGCCGGAGCCAGAGTCAGCGCCGCAACTGCGAGGCAGAGCAGGGGTTTTGGGGTGCGTGGGCGGCGGATTGACATCGAGTTACCCTCGAATCCGGCGGCTGGTCCTGAGCTGGTCGCCCCGGCGGTTGTGTTTCTGCGGAAATAGACGAGGCCTGCAAAGGAAAGACGCGGGCCAGCGGAGGCAAGGGCACACGTTTCAGCTTAACCGGTCCGGACTTTCCGGCCTGCCTTTGCGGCCAGGCTTTCCGGATCGTGCCGGAAGCAGCGGCAGTCTGCACCAATCCAGGGGTCCTCGAAGCCCGATGGACGCCTCGAGGCAGCCAAGCGCAACACCAGGAAAAATGAAACCAGGGCAAATTTTGGCGCATCCTCTCCTCTGTCCACCCCCGAGAGTGCTACTCTGACGGGCAACCCCGCGTCGCTCAAACGCTTTCTCCTGAGGGGTACGGACAACGGGAAGGGACCATGAGCGTACTGACTCGATCGCGCATCGCCGAGGAGTTTTGCCGGGTGCGCAGCCGCAGCCTGGCGCTGTGCGCGCCGCTGACGCCCGAAGACATGATGGTGCAATCGTGCGCCGAGGCGAGCCCGTCCAAGTGGCATCTGGCGCACACCACCTGGTTCTTTGAGACCTTCATCCTGCGAGAATTCGTGCCCGGCTATCGGCCGTTTCATCCGGACTTTGTCTGGCTCTTCAACAGCTACTACAACGCCGTCTCCGCGCAGCCGGAGAAGAAGCTGCGCTCGTCGTTTTCGCGCCCGGGGCTGGAGGAGATCCTCGCGTATCGCCGGGTGGTTGATGCGGCGATGGAGGATATGGCGAGTGGCGAGGTGCCGGAAGCGGCACGGATGCGCATCGTGCTGGGCCTGAACCATGAGCAGCAGCACCAGGAGCTGCTGCTGACCGACATCAAACATGCGTTCTGGTCCGATCCGCTGCATCCGGCCTATGCGGCCGGACCGCTGCCGCCGGGGCGCGAGGAACAGCCAGTGAGCTGGATAGAGTTCGAGGGTGGTCTGGCGGAGATCGGCGTGCCCACGCCCCAGCCAGGAGACAGTTTCTGCTTCGATAACGAGACGCCGCGGCACAAGGTGTGGCTGGAGCCCTTCCGGCTGGCGTCGCGGCCGGTCACTTGCGGCGAGTATCTCGCGTTCATGGAGGACGGCGGCTACGCGCGGCCGGAGCTGTGGCTGAGCGAAGGATGGACGACCGTGCAGAACGAGCGCTGGGCGGCTCCGCTGTACTGGCGGCGCGAGGCGGAGGGTGAGCCCTGGCAGCTGTTCACGCTGCGCGGAATGGCTCCGCTCGACGATCTGCTGGCGACACCCGTGTGCCACATCAGCTATTTCGAGGCCGATGCGTATGCCCGCTGGGCGGGCAAGCGGCTGCCCACCGAAGCGGAATGGGAGACGGCGGCCAACACCGTATTGGCAGCTGGAGGTTCGGTTATCCCACATCTGCCAAAAGAAGGCAGATATGGGGCACCCGGACTGACGGGGAATCTGCTCGAAAACGAAGCCTATCACCCGCGAGCCGCGGAATCTGCATCACAGGTGGAGCAGCTTTTTGGCGACGTCTGGGAGTGGACGGCCAGCGCGTATCTGCCTTATCCAGGATTCAAGCCGCTCCCCGGCGCCCTCGGCGAGTACAACGGCAAGTTCATGTGCAACCAGATGGTGCTGCGCGGAGGCTCGGTGGCAACCCCGGCCTCGCATATCCGCGCAGCCTATCGCAACTTCTTCCCGCCCGCGACCCGCTGGCAGTTCTCCGGCGCGCGCCTGGCCGAACCGTAACGCCCGCGGAGGCGCGGTCCCCACGCATGCACGCACTTTCATCCCTCCCCTGTCTGCCTGCCGCCGTTTCGACGCCGCTGGGCGCCGAGGTCTATCGCGGCCTGACCGCCCGGCCCAAAACACTGTCGCCATGGATCTTCTACGACCAGCGCGGCTCGGACCTGTTCGAGCAGATCACCGGGCTGCCGGAGTATTACCTGACGGCCACGGAACGCGCGATCTTCGAGGCAAACGCCGCGGAGATGATCAGCGTCGCAGCCGACGGGGCGGAACTGGCTGTGGTCGAGCTGGGAGCCGGAACCGCCGCCAAGACCGGAGTTCTGCTCGAAGCGGCGGCCGAGCGGTGCGCCCAGGTGACGTATTACCCCATCGATATCTCCGCGACCGCGCTCGATGAGGCGCGGCGGCGGATCGCCGAGCAGGCGCCGGCGGTGCAGATAGAAGCGCTGCACGCCGACTATACGCGGGAAAAGACCCGGATTCCCGCGCCTGGGTACCGGCGGCTGGTGCTCTACATCGGATCGAGCATCGGGAATTTCAAGCCTGAACGCGCCGCGGCGCTGCTGCGCAATCTGCGGCGGCAACTGGAGCCGGGCGACCGGCTGCTGCTGGGCGTGGACCATGCGAAGGACCGCGGCACGCTGCTGCGCGCGTACAACGACGCCGCCGGCGTGACGGCGGAGTTCAATCGCAACGCGCTGGTGCGCATCAATCGCGAGCTGGAGGGGGCCTTCCGTCCGCGGCTCTTCCGGCATCGCGCGATTTGGAATGAGCGCGAGTCGCGCATCGAGATGCATCTCGAAAGCCTGATTGCCCAGGCGGTCGCCATCCGGGCGCTCGATCTGGCGGTCGATTTCCGCCGCGGCGAGAGCATTCATACCGAGAACTGTTACAAATTCACGCCGGATGCGGTCGCGCGGCTGTTTGCCAGCTGCGGGTTTGCGCCCAGGCGCTCGTGGACCGATGCGAAACGCTGGTACGGCGTGTATCTGGCGGAAGCGGCGTAACAGAGCGCAGAGCTCAGAGCTCAGGGGCTGCGGCGCGGGGTATGATCTTCTGCCATGGACGCTGAGACGCTGCGCGCCTTTCTGCTGACGCTGCCCGATGTGGCCGAGACGATGCAGTGGGGCGACAACCTGGTTTACTGGGTGGGCGATAAAGCCCTTGGCGGGAAGATGTTTGCGCTGGCGAGCCTCGAGCCTGACCACGGAGCCGTGCTGTCGTTTGCGGCCGGGCCGGAGCGATTCGCGGAACTGATCGAGCGCGATGGCATCATCCCGGCTCCCTATCTGGCGCGGGCGCATTGGGTGGCCGTGGAGCGATGGGACACGCTGTCCGCCACGGAGCTGAAGGAGCTGCTGCGCCATGCGCGCGAGTTGATCCACGCGAAGCTGCCAAAGCGGACGCGCGATGTGCTGGCCATGGCCCCGGCCGAGAAGAAGAAGCTCATCGCGGCGAGGAAGAAGAAGACGAGGGGATAGGGGATAGGGTGTAGGGGATAGCAGCCCGCTCGTGCGGTGTCCCTGAAGTTCTCGATAGAATCGCTTTTGTAGCAGGGCACGAGTTCACTTGTGCCGTAAAGCTACCCCATCCGATGGGCTTTAGCCCCTGGGCGCCGTTTGCGGCCGCTCCCACCCAAGGAATTGATTCAACGAATTTCGAAGACGCCCCGTCAGTGCTGGCCGGCGGCGGCGAGCAGGCTGGCGCGTTTGTCCTCGGTGAGGGGACCGGAGGCGCGCCACAGGATGTGGCCCTGCCGGTCGGCGAGCAGCGCAACGACCTGCTTCTCATTCGGGATGTTGAGATCGCGAAGGAACTCCTGCCGGTCGACGAACAGGGGCACGATCCAGTGCCACGTCTCCGGATCCGTCTGGTTGCTGCGCATGGAGGAACTGGCCCACCAGCGGAAGATGAAATTCTCGCGGCCCTGGATGGGGAGCTGATAGTAGCGGAACTGAAAGCTGGAGTGCTGCAGCCCCTGCGCGACGGGCAGCCAGGAATCCACTTCGTGCTGCTGCTCGGGTGCAAAGGAGAGGATGAGCAGGTCGGTCTGGCCTTCCATGCCGGAAGGCAGCGTGACTTTCTGCTTATCGAGGCTGTACGAGGTGATGCTGGGAAAAACCGCCGCCGCCCGCTGCTGTCCGGTTCCGGCAAAAGCCAGGGCACAGCCCGAAAGCAGCAGAGCGAGCCATGGGTTTCGTCGCCGCAGGGAAGATCCCGGATGCATGCCCTGAGAAGTTGGAAGCCTGACTGAGCGAGTGTGTTGGATGCGTGAACTCTTGGTGAATCCTTGTCGCATGGTATCACCCGCCTGGCAGCGATCCCCTAAAGAAATCCTGCGCGATGCCCGTGCTTTATCATGAAAGAGCGATGACTCCGCATCCGTTCCAGACCGACGACGCGCGGCTTGAGCCGATTGCGGCCAGGGTGATGGCCGGCGAGCGGCTGAGCTACGACGATGGGCTGGCGCTTTATGGATCGAGCGACATTCTCGCCGTCGGCTGGCTGGCGAACCATGTGCGCGAGCGGCTGCACGGCGACGTGAGCTACTTCAACGTCAACCGGCACATCAATCCGACCAACGTGTGCGTGGCGGCGTGCCGGCTGTGCGCATTCGGGCGCACGAAAGGCTCGGAAGGCGCGTACACCATGGCGCTGGAGCAGGCGTGGGAGACGGCGGCGTCAGGATACAGCGAGGCAGTCACGGAGTTTCACATCGTCGGCGGGCTGCATCCCGATCTGCCGTTCGAATATTTCCTCGATCTGGTGCGGGGGCTCAAAGAGCGATTTCCGCAGGTGCACATCAAGGCGTTCACCATGGTCGAGGTCGCGTTTCTGGCCAAGCGCGCGAAGCTGACGATCCCCGCAACGCTGATCAAGCTGAAGGAAGCGGGCGTGGATTCGCTGCCCGGCGGCGGCGCAGAGATTTTCGCGGACCGCATCCGCCACATCATCTGCGACCACAAGATTGACGGCGACGAGTGGCTTGAGACGGCGAAGGCGGCGCACACGCTGGGCCTGAAGTCGAACGCGACCATGCTCTACGGCCACATTGAAAATGACGAGGACCGCGTCGATCATCTGCTCAAGCTGCGCGCGCTGCAGGATGAGACGGGCGGCTTTCAGACCTTTATCCCGCTGGCGTTTCATCCCGACAACACGCCGCTCGCGCATTTGCCGCGCACGACGGGGCTGACCGACATCCGGCAGATTGCGGTGGGGCGCCTGCTGCTCGACAACTTTCCGCACATCAAGGCCTACTGGCAGATGATGACGCCGAAGATCGCGCAGATCTCATTACGGTTTGGGGCTGACGACATCGACGGCACGGTGATCGAGGAGAAGATCTACCACGACGCCGGAGCGACCACGCCGCAGGGCATGCGGCGGCAGGAACTGATGCGGCTCATCACGGAAGCCGGGCGCGTGCCGGTGGAGCGCGACACGCTGTATCGGGCTGTGACGCGCACCGAAGAGAGCTTTACCGTTAGCGTGTAGCGTGTAGCGTGTAGCGTGTAGCGTGTAGCGTGTAGCGGTCAGCAGGCAGCGGTCAACGCAATCCTCAGCATTCCAGGGTGACGCTCGCCGGAACAAGACCTGCAGGACCCCGGCTCATCAGCCACTGCTCTCACACCGCCTCGCGCATCGGCTCGGGCGCGGCCATGGAATCGACCGCATCGATCTGAGCTGCGATCGGAGGATGACCCGCGTCGCGCGGTGCGCCCGATTCGTCCTGCTGCTGCTTCTTCTTGGCGCGATTCTTGCGAACCACGTTCGCGGCGACCAGGAACAGCGACACAAAGGTGACGGCGAGCAGGCCGACGGCTACCCAGCCGTGGAGCTGCTCCACTTCGCCGTAGAGCAGCGCCAAGCCGGCGAAGACGAAGAACAGGTGCGCGCAGAAGACCTGCAGGGACGCCTTGCCGAGCGTGAGAAACGGCTCGCGCGCAACCACGACGCGGATGTACTTCCGCATCCAGTAGAAGACCACCATGAAGGCCGCAATGTTGAGCGCGCGCAGTGGGCCGATCTGCCACTTATCGAGCAGCAGCCCGAGCGTCTGCTCGGTGAGGTGCGGGCCGAACCAGACGTGGCGCACGCCAATAAAGAAGGCGCAGGCAGCGCCTGCAACGGCAATCCCCCAACGCGGAATGAAGGCCAGAGGAAGTACGCCGCGCGCCGAGCAGGAACCGATCCACAGCCCCGCGACCCACATGGCCTGCCACGCAAACATATTGAACGCCCCGGTTTCCTGCAGGGGAATCTGCAAATGGGTCGCGTGGACCACCCAGTTGTGGACGATGTCGCGCAGGCCGAACTGCGCGAGCATCCAGATGAGCGTGCTGGCGGCGAGCACGGTTCTCCAGCCGAAGCGGATGGCCGCGGAGAGAAACAGCGGCGTAAGAAACAGGAAAAGGACGTACATCGGCAGAATGTCGAAGAGCGGCGGGCAATAGATCAGCAGAACCGACCCGGCGATCGCGGTTCCCGGATGGTTCAGGTAGAAATTGAGCAGGTTGGTGATGGCCACGCGATGCGCGTGCACCGCCCAGGCCGCTCCCACGGTGAAGGCGAAGGCCAGCAGGAACAGGTGGTACGCATAAAGCTTGAGCGAGCGCTTCCACATGTGCGCGCGAACGCCGGCCGGGTCCGCCATGGACTTGCGAATGTAAAGCCGCCCGATGAGCAGCGCGGACATGAAGACGAATCCATCCGCCGAAGAGATGAAGCCGAAGGGCTCATTCACCAGATTGCTGAAATGCGTGGGCAGATGCGTCAGCGTCATCCACACGAGGAACAGGCCGCGCAGGGCGTCCAGTTCAGGCAGCCGCTGGAGTTTCGGCAGATGTTGGAGTTTGGGCAGATGCATGAGCAGTTGCGCCCTCTGCTCCAGGGCGCGGGACGCACTCTCTCTTAGACGCCGTTTGGCGGATGGGGTTGCGACCGCCGATCGTGTTGAGCCGCAGGAATTTGGCCCAGCCTAATAGGCCGGAATGCCGGTAACGCTGTGCCCGAGGATGAGGGTGTGGATATCGTGCGTGCCCTCGTACGTTTTTACCGATTCGAGGTTCATCATGTGGCGCATGACCGGGAAGTCGTCGGTGATGCCGTTCGCGCCCAGCACGTCGCGCGCCAGCCGGGCGCACTCCAGCGCCATCCACACGTTGTTGCGCTTGGCCATGGAGATGTGCTCGTGGCCGACTTTGCCCTGATCTTTGAGGCGGCCCACCTGGAGGATGAGCAGCTGCGCCTTGGTGATTTCCGTGATCATCCACGCCAGCTTGTCCTGCACGAGCTGGTGGCTGGCGATGGGCTTGTCGTGAAACTGCTTGCGCACCAGGGAATACTGCAGCGCGGTGTCGTAGCAGGACATAGCCGCGCCGACCGCTCCCCACGCAATGCCGTAGCGCGCCTGATTGAGGCACATGAGCGGGGACTTGAGGCCGTCGGAGCCGGGCATCAGGCTGCTGGCGGGGACGCGCACATCCTGGAGCGACAGGCCTGAGGTCACCGAGGCGCGCAGTGACCACTTGCCGTGCACGTCCCAGGCCTTGAAGCCGGGGCGGTCGCACTCGACGAGGAAGCCGCGGATCCGGCCGTCTTCGGTGTCGGGATCGCCATAGACCTTCGCCCAGATGACGGCCACATCGGCAATGCTGCCGGAGGTGATCCACATTTTTTCGCCGTTCAGGACGTACTCGTCACCGGACTTGTCGGCGCGTGTGCGCATGCCGCCGGGATTGGAGCCGTAGTCGGGCTCCGTGAGCCCAAAACAGCCCAGCTTTTCGCCGGTGGCCAGCTTCGGCAGCCAGAAATCCTTCTGCTCGTCGGAGCCGAAGGTAAAGATGGGGTACATGACCAGCGCGGACTGGACGCTGACAAAGCTGCGCACGCCGGAGTCGCCGCGCTCGAACTCCTGCATCACCAGGCCGTACTCCACGTTGGACATGCCGGCGCAGCCGTAGCCGTGCAGGTTGGCCCCGAAAAAGCCGAGCTGGCCCATCTGGGGAACGAGCTCGCGCGGAAATCTTCCTTCGCGATTACATTCCTCAATGATCGGAATCAGGTTATCCTCAATGAACTGCCGGGCGGTGTCGCGGGCCAGTCGTTCATCTTCGTCCAGCAGTTTGTCGAACGCAATAAAGTCAACGCCTTTAAAGGGGAAGGCCATGGTGTAAGGCTCGCTCCGAAAGGGAAATTCTAGAGCATTTCCACGATCGCCGCTGGCAGAGGGTTCTCTGGCGCGTGTCACGGGTCGTGAACGCGACGAGTGCCGAGGCTATCTTTTGGCTAACGGTTCTGGTGGAAGGCTCACCGTTCCAGAGGGGGGAGCGGGACAAAGAGCCGCAGCAATGCGGTTTTATCACGTAAAACCCGCTGTTCACGGGGCTGTAACGCGCGTCATCGCCGGCTCATCCGTTCCGGCCAAACGCGGGAAACCCACGTACAGTGGAAATGAGGAACACCATGGCCGGAGATCTCCAACTCACCTGCAGCGATTGCGGACAAGAATTCACCTTTACGAGCGAAGACCAGGCATTCTTCCAGGAGCGCGGCTACTCCGCGCCCAAGCGCTGTAAATCATGCCGCCAGGCGAAGAAGGCGCAGCAGGGAGGCGGCGGAGGCGGAGGCGGATACCAGCGCTCGGCGCCCACCGGCACTGCGGTGATTTGCTCCGGTTGCGGACAGCAAACCACGGTGCCCTTTGAGCCCCGGGGCGACCGGCCCGTTTATTGCCGCGACTGCTATCAGGCGCAAAAGGGCGGCAGCGGACGCGGAGCAAGCCGCGGCGGACGCTACTAAAGCTTTCCTGCGAAAGTCGGCTGCAATCGGCGGTTTCCGGACCGCCATCGCTGGGGTGCGCCCTGCGATCGGGGCTGCCCTTCAGGCGGCGTTCCCTTTGCGCGTCTTTTCGGGTTCCGTATCGCTCGAGGACGGACGCCCAACATCGCGGACTTCAGTGGGATCTTCGCGGCCGGTCTTTTCCTGACGGCGCTGTTCCGGGTGTTCGGTCACAGTGGGATGCTGTTCGCTGCGGAGCGGTTCCTGGCTCTGCCTCATGCGCTCACCTCTGGTGAATGAGATGCCGCGAGTCAGGGTCGCTCGAGCATGGCCCTCAGGGTTGCATGGAGCCGCTCCGTGATGGCCTCGGCGGTGTCGCCGGGCGCGAATTGGATGGGTTCGCCGACGCGCACCGCGAGCCGGCCCGACCGGAACCATCCTTTGCCCCGCGCTTTGAGCTCGCTCAAGCCGGCCAGCGCGACCGGGATCACCGGAGCGCCCGAGTCGCGCACCAGCAAGCCGATGCCCGGGCGAAACGGCTGCAAGCCGGATTCGGTGCGGTGGCCCTCCGGAAACACGAGCACGTTGTAGCCACGGTCGAGCGCCTCGCCGGCGTGCTGGAACGAGCGGCGGAATCCCGCGCTGCGCGGCAGCGGGAAGGCATTGAAGAGCGCCGTGACCAGCAGATACGTAATCGGACCGAGCCAGTTGAGTCCCGGCGCGAGATTGCGCATGCGGCGCCAGTCGCGGAGCATGTCGCCCGCCATGGCGGCGGCAACGCGGCGGCGCATCGGCCCTGGCAAGCCGTAAAGGATCAGCGGGACGTCGTAGGTGGTGACATGGTTGGCGATGAGCAGGACCGGTTGGCCAGGCCGCAGGATCGCGGGCCTCTCGACGTGAGGCCTGGCCAGCAGGCGGACCAGCGGCTGCGAGATCAGCTCGAGAAAGCCAATGCGCAGCAGGCGAACCGGAGCCCACCACGGCCAGTGCGGATAGATGTCGGCGGCTGCCTGACCCGAAGGCGGAGCTTCGCTTCGGGATCCGCGCCTGCCGGCAACGGGCTCGGCCGCGGTTGTGCCGGAGCGGTCGGCGGAATCCTCTGCCGCTGACGGCGCGGCCGCATGCGCCGCGGCGTCGAGGCCCAGCGCATGGCGCAGATCGCCGAGCGTGACCACGCGCTCCAGCGCTTCGTCGTCGAGCGTCAGGCCAAGGCGCTGCTCGAGCTCCGACTGCAACTGGACGCGACCGAGCGAGTCGAGGCCGAGGTCTTCCGAGAGGCGCGCGCCGTCGCCGGCGTTGGACGCGCTGGCGTGGCTGATGGAGAGGATGAGCGCGAGGAGCGGATCGGCGTGCGCGCCGGCTCCATCGTCGCCGCGCTGCGCGTTCACCCATTCGGTGACGCGAGGGCGGCGAATTTTTCCCGTTGAGGTGCGGGGCAGGTCGAGTTCCCGCCACAGCCGCCACTGGCGCACTTGCTGGTAATCGGCAAGCTGACGATTCGCGGCGACGACGGCCTGCTGTGCTTCGTCGCGCGAGCCGCGAAAGAGCAGCACCGCGACCGGCTCGGTGCCGCCCGCCGTGAGCAGCGGGACGACCGCCGAAGCCTGCACTCCGGGCTGCGCGTTGAGCGCGGCTTCCACATCTTCGGGATGAACATTGAGCCCCGACGCGGTGACAACGGTCTGGCTCTTGCGGCCGACGAAATGCAGCTGCCCCTGGTCGTCGCGCCGCGCCAGATCGCCAGTGGCGAGCCATTCCGATTCGTTCTGCCGCGATTCGCCCTGCTGCCAGGTGGCGCTGGAGACGATGTCGCCGCGCACGAGGATCTCGCCTTCGTCGGTGATGCGCACGTCCCGCCCAGGCAGCACTTTGCCGATAGTTCCCTTGCCCGGCTTGAAAGGATGATTGAGCGTGATGAGCGCGGAAGTCTCGGTCATGCCGTAGCCCTGGACGAGCGCGAAGCCGAGGGTGTTCCAGAAATTCTCCAGCTCCGCCGGCAGCGACGCCCCGCCGCACACAAACGCCCAGAATTTGTAACCGAAAAGACGATGAATCCTGCGAAAGCGCCACCAGCGCGTCCAGACCTTTTCTCCGGCGGCAGCTTGCAGTGCTCCGGTGAGCTTTGGATCGGCGGCGAGCAGGTACGCGCGCAGCAGATCGAGCACGCGTGGCACCGAGCAGCAAACCGAGATGCGCTCGCGATGCACGGTTTCGATGAGGCGCTGCGCCTGCAGTCGATTTTCAAAGTGGACTTCGGCGGCCATCAGCGGGGGAATCCAGAGCGCCATGAACTGGCCGAAGACGTGGCTGAGCGGCAGTGTGTGCAGGAAGCGAATGGGATGGAAGGGCCGCTCGTACTTGAGGTACTTCTGCATTTCGCGCTCGATGGGGTCGAGCGAGGCCAGCACATTGCGGTGCGTGTGCACGATGCCCTTCGGCTCCGCGGTGGTGCCGGAGGTGAAGAGAACCTGAAACGGCGTGTCGAGGGTGAGCGCGGGCTCGCGCAGAGAGGCAAACGGCGGGAGCGGCAGCGCATCGGCGAAATCCTCGAAAGGCAGCGTGGGCGCATCGCCGGGCAAGCCGCGCAGCAACTCGGCGTCGCCGACGATGAGGCGGGGACGCGTGTTCGCAATCACGCGCTGGGCGAAATCCGCTGCGCCCGCGGGGTCGAGCGGCACGGCGATGATGCCGCGCTGCACGCAGCCGAAGAACGCGCCCACCCATTCCAGCCCGTTTTGTCCCCACAGAACGACGCGCTCGCCCATGGGGATGTTGCGCCGCATCAACTCGGCGGCGAATCGATCGGCCAGCAGAGCGAGATCGGCCCACGTCGAGGCCAGTTGCCGATTGCCGCGATAGGCAACGATGGCTCTTGCGTCGCCATGGCGGCGGAAATCATCGAGAAACGTGGCGAGGTTCGCGCGCATAGCGCCTGCTCCTGGAGCCTGTTATTAACTTTCGCGCGGGTGGCGTTCTGCCCCGCCACGCCAAAAGCAGCGCGCCGGGGACCCCGTTCGCGAGAGAAAATCGCGCCAGACCCGGGGTCCCCTCGCGCCGACCCTGGCGCGTGGGGTGGAGACGAGGCGGAGGACGAAGGCTGTGGCGGCCCCACTGTCGAGTCCGACAACGAAGTATGGCGCGATTTTCACCGCAACCCTGAGGGCTGGGGCCGGTTTCCCTCATTTCCGCGTCGCTCGTCGCTCGAAGATTCCCGATATTCGTCGCTCCTCGCTCCTTGAACTGAGAAAAACCGGCTCCCAGCGCCGCCCGTGGGAAAGTTAATAACAGGCTCTAACCTATAGGAAGCAGCGAGGAGGCGCGCGTTGAGCAGGACAGATTTTGTAGTGACACAACGAGCCGGGCGTTCACGCCCGCGCGAAGTCGATATAGCCCTGCACAGGGTCGGTGCGGACCAAAGTGACTCGGAGCTTATCGCCCACATCCAGGCCCTGCTGCCCGCGCACCAGCATGCCTTCCACGTGCGGCTGGATGGTGCGCACGAAGGAGCCGTGTTCGTTGACGCCGGTGACGATGGCGTCGAAGGCCTGGCCGATGCGCCCGCTCATCGCCACCGCCGCAATGCGCTTCTGCATCTCGCGCGATACTTTGCGCTCCGCATCTTCCATCTTCGTGCACTGCGCCGCTACGCTCGCCAGCTCGTCGTCGGAATACGGCGACGGCTGCCCCGCGATCATCGCCTTGAGCAGCCGCTGCGCCACCAGATCCGCATAGCGCCGGTTCGGCGCCGTGGAGTGCGTGTAATCGTGCACCGCCAGCCCGAAATGTCCCTCCGCAGGCTGCCCGGCCTTGTCGAGAACGTATTCGCCCGGACCGAGCAGCTTGATGACCGCGAGTGAGAGATCGGGAAAATGATCCGGGTCCTTCGCCTGCTGCGCGCAGAGAAAATCTTCGAGGGGCCTGGGATCGGGCTCGGCCGGGAGCTGCGTTCCCAATTGCCGCGCCAGCTCCACGATGCGATCCCAGCGTTTCGGCGTCTTCACCACCCGACGGATCGACGAGCGCCCCTTCGCCTCGAAGGCCCGGGCCACGACGCCGTTGGCGGCGATCATGAAGTCCTCGATGAGCTGCGTCGCCGCGTTCTTCTGTTCCGCTTCAATGTCGATCTCGCCGTCGCGCAGCTGCACCGGGTGCGTCTCGATGGTCTGCAGGTTCAGCGCCCCGTTCCGCGCCCGTTCTTTGCGGAGCAGCTGGGCAATCTGATTCTGCAGCTTGAGTTGTTGCTGCAGTTCCTGCGAGGCGGCCATTTTCGGAGGCGGCGCTGCTTTGCCGTCGAGCCACGCGCCTACCGAGGGATAGGCCAGCTGCCCCCGATTCACCACCTGCGCCAGATCAATGTCGCTGGCTGTGATCTGTGCCTGCGCATCCACGGTGAATTCCACCACGACCGCGGCGCGCTCCTGATCCTCGAGCAGCGACGTCGATCCCGTCGAAAGCTCCTCCGGCAGCATGGAGAAAATCTCCACGCCCGTGTACACCGTCGTCGTCTCGCGCAACGCATGCGCGTCGATGGGCGAGCCCTTTGGGACGAACGCATCGACATCGGCAATCCCGATGAGCACGCGAAAGCTGCCGTTGGGCAGGGCCTCGGCATATTCAATCTGGTCCAGGTCGCGCGACGTGTCGTTGTCGATCGACGACCAGAGCAGCTTGCGCAGGTCGAGCGCGCCCGATGCGGGAGCCGGGGGATGGGCGCGCAACTGCGCAAGCTGCTGGGCCACAGCCGGAGGGTAATCCGGCTCAAAGCCATGTTCGATCATAGAGCGGCGGGCGGCTGCTGCCAGGTCGAAGTGCGTTTGGTGATTGATCGGCATCCCTCTCCTCGGCTGGATCGTGCGACATTTTGGGGAAGGCCAAGGCTATCACGGCCCGCGAGCCCGCCTTTTCGGGTAACAGTGGCATGAAATGGCGCTTGCCGTCCAACCGGCAGCCGCTTTCAACCCTCCAACGCACAGCATGTCGCTGCGGAATCTCAAGATCGAGCCGGACGCGAAAAAGGCCGGGCAGGAGTCGAAGCAGCTCGATCTCGATCGTCCCACCGCGAACGAGATTTTCGAGCAGGTCTCGCGCAATGCCCGGCGTGAGCTGCAGAGGCCCGTTTCCGCGCTGGCGGTCTCCGGCATTGTGGGCGGCTTGACGATGGGCCTCACCGGCCTCAGCGTGTCCGTCATCCAGGCGCAGTTGGGTTCGGCTCCGTGGGCACAGTTTGTGGCGATGCTGTTTTATCCCATGGGGTTCATGGCGGTGATTTTGGGACGCGGGCAGCTGTTTACGGAGAACACGCTCTATCCGGTGGCGCTCATCATGGCGGAGCGGCGGCATGTGTGGAAGACGCTGCGGCTGTGGGCCATTGTGCTTCCGTCGAATGTCGCGGGCGCATTTCTCTTCGCGGTGCTGGCGGCGCGAACGCGGGCTCTGCAACCGGCGTCGCTGCACGCGCTGGAGCAACTCGGCGCAGCCGCGGCGGCTCCAGGGATGCGGCACATCTTCTGGAGCGCGGTGGTAGGCGGCTGGATGATCGCGATGGTCGCGTGGCTGGTGAGCGGCAGCCATTCCATCACCGGCTCGGTCGCGGTGATCTGGGCGCTCACGTTCATCGTCGGCGCGGGACATTTTGCCCACTGCATTGCCACCAGCGGCGAAATTCTCGCGGCGGTGCTGAGCCACGCCGTCACGCCTGGCGCGTATTTCCGCTGGATGGCGGCGGCGACCGGCGGCAACATCTCGGGCGGCGTCATTCTGGTCACGCTGCTCGAGTACGGGCAGGTGAAGCTCGAGTAGACTGGCGCCCCTTGAAGCTGCCGTGGAGCGCGTAAGAGCCAGGCGGCCGCCGGCGTGAGAAGATTCCTCTTTGACTCAGGCACGGGGTACCGAGCGCGCGGTTCTGATGGTTTTCGGAGCGGACCTGCGCCTGGCGGACAATCCGGCCCTGGCCGCAGCGGTTGCGACAGGATTGCCGATCGTCCCGGTGTTTCTCTGGCCGCCGGGCGAAGAATCCGCCGAGTACGCCCCAGGAGCGGCTTCCCGCTGGTGGCTGCACCAGAGCTTGTCGCGCCTGGAAGAACGGCTGCGCGCGCTTGGGTCGCGTCTGATCGTGTGCCGCGGGCCGGAAGCCGCGACCCTGATCGATCTGGCTCAGGAAACGGGCTCGCGCCGGATCTTCCGGAATCGCGCGTATACGCCGACAGCGCAGGCGGGAGAACGCGAGCTCACCGCGCAGCTTGCCGCAGTCGGAATCGCTCTTGAAATCTGCCAGGGAAATCTGCTCTTCGAAGCGGGATCGATGCGCACTACCAGCGGCGGGAGCTTCCAGGTCTTTACGCCCTTCTGGCGAGCGGTGTGGAACCGGCGCGGCGAGCTGCGCGCTCCAGTTTCCGCTCCAAAGTCGATCCATTCTCCGGCAAGCTGGCCACGATCGCTGAGTATTGCCGAGCTGGGCCTTGAGCCCAGCATCGACTGGGCAGCGGGGCTGCGTGCCGCCTGGACGCCCGGCGAAGCGGGGGCGCAGGACCGGCTGCGACGCTTCGCGAAAAACGCAACGGCCGAGTATGCCGTCGAGCGCGACCGTCCCGACCACGATGGCACCTCGCGCCTCTCGCCGCATTTGCATTGCGGCGAAGTGAGCCCGCAGCAGATCTGGCACGCGATCGCGGAGCGTCCCGGTGCGGAGAGCTATTTGCGGCAAATTGCCTGGCGCGAGTTCTCGTATCACCTGCTGTGCGCGTTTCCGCAGACGGTGAGCCAACCCTTCAATCCGCAATTCAGGCAATTTCCGTGGCGGCGCAACCGGGGCCGGCTCGCGGCCTGGCAGAAGGGGCGCACCGGCTATCCGATGGTGGACGCGGCGATGCGCCAATTGTGGTCGACGGGATGGATGCACAATCGCGTGCGCATGATCGTCGCGTCGTTCCTCGTCAAGCATCTGCAGCTGCCGTGGCAGGAGGGCGCGGCGTGGTTCCTCGACACGCTGGTCGATGCGGACCTGGCCAACAACACCATGGGCTGGCAGTGGGTCGCCGGATGCGGCGTCGATCCCGCGCCGTATTTCCGCATCTTCAATCCGGTGCTTCAGGGGCGGAAGTTCGATCCCGACGGGGAATACGTGCGCGCGTGGGTGCCTGAGCTGGGCGAGCTGCCGGCGGAGCATATCCATGATCCGTGGGACGCGCCGCCCCTGACGCTGGCTGCCGCAGGCGTGCGGCTCGGAGACAACTATCCACTGCCGATGGTCGATCACGCCGAAGCGCGCAAAGCGGCGCTCGCTGCGTTCGACGCGATGAAAGCCGCCAGCCGCCGAGAAGAGACGAGCCGCGAAGGCTAGCCCGGCGATTTATCTTTCAGGCGCTCGACGACAAATTTGGGCACCAGGCCATCGACCGATCCGCCCAGGCGAAAAACATCTTTCACCAGGCGCGAGCTGACGAACGAGTATTTCGCATCGGGCATCAGGAAGATGGTTTCTAACTCCGGCGAGAGGCGCCGATTCATCATCGCCATCTGGAACTCGTATTCGTAATCGCTGATGGCACGAATACCGCGAACGACGGCATGGGCACGCTGCTCGCGGGCAAACTCCACCAGCAGCCCGTCGAAAGTCGAAACCGAAACATTGTCGAATTCCGTGATCCCTTCGCTCAGCATGGCCACGCGCTCTTCCACGGTAAAGAGCGGGTTCTTGGCGTCATTGCGCAGGATCGCGACTACCAGGTGATCGAAGATTTTGGCCGCGCGTGCGATCAGGTCAAGGTGACCGTTGGTCAGCGGGTCGAAGCTGCCGGGATAGATGGCCTTGACGGTATGCACGCCAGTTGCATTCTATCCCGTTGCCGGTCCACTCCAGAAATCCTGGACGCCGCCGCGGAGGGCCGAGCCTGGCTCTCTTCCGAGCCTAGCTCTCTTTCCGATAGAGCATGTCGCGGATCGCCCGCCGCCGCGCCTCGTTCACTTCGGCGCTGTTGGCGAAGGGCGCGGTGTCTGCCGCCGATTCCTGATCTTCCGGCTCGCTGCACGATGGGCAACGGTTCGCGAAGCCTGGCTTGTTCGGCTTCAACTCAAATTCTTCCCCACAAACGGCGCAAGTTTTGATTGGAAATGCCATCTCCTTTTCCCTGTTTCTATGATAAAACGGCGCCCGCGCCCGCAAAAGCGCGCCCGCCAGGTGTGATTTTTCTTTCAACGCGTGGCTCCGCAGCCATTACTCTGCCTGCATGGCTTTGGATCGCAGAGAATTTCTCGCTGTCACCGGCCGCTTTGGCCTCGCCTCGACTCTTTTTTCCGGCGCGCTGTATACGCTGGCTGCGCAGGCCGAGGCGCAGACTGCTCCCGGCGAAACGGCCACCGCTCCCGGCGAAACGGCCACCGCTCCCACTCTGCCGAAAATCACGCCGCAGATGATCGAGCAGGCGGCGGCGCTCGCGGGCATCACGATCCCGCCGGACGATATACAGGCGATGCTCGGACAGCTGAACCAGCAACGCAGCGGATACGCGGAGATTCGCAAACTGGAGCTGCCCAACAGCGTGGCGCCCGCTTTCGTCTTCGATCCGCTTCCTCCCGGCGAGACGGTCAATACGAAACGCGAAACGCCCGTCTACAGCAAGGCTCCGGCTGCGCTGACGGTTCCGGCGAGCCTCGAAGACCTGGCCTTTGCGACGGCGATGGAGCTCAGCGATCGGGTGCGGCGGCGCAAAGTCTCGTCGGTCGACCTGACACAGATGTATCTCGCGCGGCTCAAGCGCTACGATCCGCTGCTGCATTTCGGCATCACCCTCACCGAGGAGCGGGCGCTGGCGCAGGCGCGCGAGGCCGACGCCGATCTGGCGAAGGGGAAGTGGCGCGGACCGCTGCACGGTCTGCCGTGGGGCGCGAAAGATCTGCTGGCCGTGAAGGGCTATCCCACCACATGGGGCGCGGGCGGCTTTGAGAAGCAGGTGATCGACGAGGACGCGACCGTGGTGAAGCGGCTCGATGCGGCGGGCGCGGTGCTCATCGCCAAGCTCACGCTGGGGGCGCTCGCCATGGGCGACAAATGGTTCGGGGGACGCACCCGCAACCCGTGGAATCCGAAGCAGGGGTCGAGCGGATCGTCGGCGGGACCGGCGTCGGCGACCTCGGCGGGATGCGTGGCCTTCTCCATCGGATCGGAGACGCTGGGCTCGATCTCGTCGCCGTCGACGCGCTGCGGCGTCACCGGCCTGCGGCCTACGTTCGGATTTGTGCCGCGCACCGGCGCGATGGCGCTGAGCTGGACGATGGACAAGCTGGGCCCGATTTGCCGCGCGGTGGAAGATTGCGCCGCGGTGCTGGAGGCGATTTACGGCCCCGACGGCCAGGATCTTTCGGTGCGCGATGCGGCCTTCAACTGGAACGCGGATCTCGACTGGAAGACGCTGCGGGTCGGGTATTTGAAGGCCGGCTTCGATCCGGATGAGGCTCCTCCGCCGGAGAAGCCGCAGGCTGCCGATGAAACCCCGGATCAGAAGAAGCGGCGCGAGCATCGCGAGGCGATGCAGGCGGCGTATCGCACGCGCCGGGCCTACGACCGCAGGTACGATCTCGCCGCGCTCGACAAGCTGAAGGCGATGGGCGTGAATCTGATTCCGCTGGAACTGCCGAAGCTGCCATTTGGCGCGATGGTGGCGCTGCTCACCGCCGAAGCCGCGGCGGCCTTCGACGAGCTCACTACGACGGGGCGCGACAAGCTGCTCACCGAGCAGGGGCCGGAGGACTGGCCCAACAACTTCCGCGTGGCGCGCTTCTATCCGGCGGTGGAGTACATCCAGGCGAATCGCGCGCGGTCGCTGGCCATCCGGCAGATGTCGGCGCTGTTTGAGCAGGCCGACGTGATTGTGGCCGCGACGAACAGCGATCAGCTGGTGGTCACGAACCTCACGGGACATCCGGCGGTGATTGTGCCGAATGGCCTGCGGGGCAGCGATGCGCCGCAGCCTCCGGCGGTCGATACCGGCGATGACGACCAGATCGGCGGCCCGGGGACCCCGGTGAGCCTGACGTTTCTGGGCGGCCATTATCAGGATGCGAAGCTGTGCGCCTTTGCGCGCGCGTATCAGCAGGCGACGGGATTCGAGAAGCTGCACCCGGAGCTGCCGGGCTGATGCGCGGTCGAAGCGGGGTGTCGGAGCGGGGTGTCGGAGCGATCCCGGCACCCAGCCTACCGCCGGGCTGCGCCTCATGCATCCCGCGCTGTCCGAATCGACATCCTTCAGAGAGAACTGCGTACGTTCATCCCTCAACGTTGAGGCTCTCTTCGATGATCCGCCCCTGGATGGTAGGTATTCTGGCAAGTGTCGCGGCCTGGGCTCTGATGCGCCGGCCTTCACGCAGGGTTCCGGCTGAGGTCGCAGCGGAGATGCTCCGCCGCGCGTGGGCCGATCATCACACGACGGCCTGATTCCCGGAGTTCAACAAAGACAGCGAGGCGGGCGCGGGCAACCGCGGCTACGTTCTACGCGCCGCCTTTCGGCAAGCGCAGATCGCCGCCGGTCATCTGCTGCGGCTGGCCAACGCCGAGCAGGTTCAGGATCGTCGGCGAGATGTCGCGCAGCGAGCCGCCAGGACGAAGATGGAAGTCCTCGGCGTCGTCGCTGACGAAAATGAAGGGCACCGGATTCGTGGTGTGCGCGGTGTGCGGACCGCCGGTGGCGGGGTCGACCATGAGCTCAGCGTTGCCGTGATCGGCGGTGATGAGCCATGCGCCGCCGCCGCGCTGTTTCATCGCCTGGTAGATCTGGCCGAGGCAGGCATCGACGGTCTCAACCGCGCGGATCGTCGGCTCCAGCTGGCCCGAATGGCCGACCATGTCGGCGTTGGCGAAGTTGACGACGACCACGTCGAAGGCGCGGTCGTTTACGGCCTTGATCACCGTTTCTGCGATTCCGGCTGCGGACATCTCCGGCGCGAGATCGTAAGTGGCTACCTTCTGCGATGGAATGAGGATGCGGTCCTCGCCCGGGAATGGCTTCTCGATGCCGCCGTTGAAGAAATAGGTCACGTGCGCGTATTTTTCCGTCTCCGCCACGCGCAGATTGCGCAGGTTCGCCTGGGCCATCATGTTGGCCAGCAGGTTCTCCATCGACTCCGGCCGAATGATCATCGGCAGCGTGAAATTCTTGTCGTACTGCGTCATGCACACGTAGTGCAGGTTGCCGGGAATCTCGCTGCGCGGGATGGCCGCGTCCAGCTCTTCCCACGACGGCAGCTCGCGTCCACCCTCTTTGCTCAGGCCGCTCGAGCGCGCCAGCACGCGGGTGATTTGCCGCGCACGATCGGCGCGGAAGTTGAACATGATGCAGACATCGTCGTCGCGAATGACGCCGTTCGGGCGCCCGTGCTCATCTGTAACCACGAACGGCACAATAAACTCGTCCGTGGTGCCGTTGTTGTACGACACCTTCACGCGGGCGATGGCGTCTTTGTACGCGCCGCCTTCGGCCTGGCCCTTCACCATGGCGTCGAAGGCCTTTTTCTCGCGCTCCCAGCGGCGGTCGCGATCCATGGCGTAGTAGCGGCCGGAGACGCTGGCCAGCTTGCCGCCCAGCTCGCGCATCTTCTGCTCGAGCGCGGCCAGATAGCCGGCGCCGCTGGTGGGGAGCGTGTCGCGCCCATCCATAAAGGCGTGAACGAAAACCTTTTCGACGCCCTGCTGCTTCGCGGCCTTCAGCAGAGCGTAGAGGTGCTCCTGATGCGAGTGCACGCCACCATCGGAGACCAGGCCGAAGAGGTGCAGCTGGGTCTTGCGCGCTTTCTGCAGAGCTTCGACGATCGTCGGATGCGCGAAGAACTCGCCGCTCGCGATCAGCGCGTCGATGCGCGTGATGTCCATTTGCACAATGCGGCCGGCGCCGATGTTCAGATGGCCCACTTCGCTGTTGCCCATCTGCCCGTCCGGCAACCCGACGAAATGATCGGAGGCGTGGAGCAGCGTGTTGGGAAATTCGCGCAGCAACTTGTCATAGTTTGGCTTGCGCGCCAGCGCGATGGCGTTGTTTTGGCTTTCTGCGCGATACCCCCATCCATCGAGGATGGTCAGAACGATCGGCTTCTTTGCAACAGACACACGAACTCCCCTAAAAAAAGAAAAATGAACTTCATTGGCTTTTCGGCGGCGCCCACGGATGCTCCTGCTCGTACTTCTGCTTCGCCTGTTCGATCTCCAGATGGTGCGCTTCCAGAACCTTCTGCATCGTTTCCTGTCCCAGATGCGCGCCGCCATCCTGCAATTCCTTCATCAGCACCGGCATCATCAGGATGGCGCGCCGTCCCGCCGGCGTCTTGTAGAACGCAATCATGGCGTCAGCATCTTCCTGCGAAAAATGCTTTTGATAGGACTGGACCACCAGGGCCTGCATGTCTCCGCCGACCAGGCGGTCCTCGAAATCGGTCAGCACATCCTCCGGCATGTAGGGCGGCATGGACTGGCGCAGAATCGGCATCAGCCCATCCATCATCTTCCGCTGCATCGCCGCCATTCCGGTCAGTTGCATCAGTTCCTGCGTCTGCTCTGCCGTAATGGGGTTTTCCGGCGGCTTCAAGTCGTCGGGAGTCGTCCCGGGCGGCACAGCAGCGCCCAGAACCTGCATGGATTGCTGACTCTGGCTGGCCGCAGCGTCCGGCGAGGACGGTTCCGGCGCCTGGACATTCGTCTCGTCAGGCGGCGCCACTGGGCCCCCTTTGCCCAGGCTGAAGATGACGTGGATCTGCGTCATCACTTTGACCGGCTGGCCGTTCAGTAAATACGGCTTATAGGTCCAGGTCCGCACCGCTTCCATGGCGGCCGCCTGCAGCATCGGCGGCCCGCTGATCACGTGCAAATCTTCGATTGTGCCCTCTTTCGATATGGTCGCCTGCAGCACGACCGATCCCTGGACACGCGCCGCCTTCGCAATCGGTGGATATTTGGGCACCTCGCCGCCAGTGCGCATCCCGGCGAGAACACCTGAAGGAACCGTCGCTGTGCCCGGCGCCGTCGCCGTCTGCTGCGCTGAGGAATCCGGTTGAGCCGGAGTGGGTGTCTCCTGGGCTGCGGCCGCCATTCCCAAAGCAAGCGCGCAGCCGACTACAATTGCTCTCCGCATACGGCCTCCTGCCACCCAAAGTACACCGTCGCCTTCGCCGCCAGGCAGCAGATTGCCTTCGCGCCGCTCAGCTCTGCGGCGAGCCGCCAGCGTGCTCCTGCTCGTACTTCTTTTTCGCCGCGTCCACTTCGGACTGGTGCCGCGCGAGCACGTCGAGCATCACCTTCTGCCCGAGATCTTCTCCCGCCTCCTGCCAGTCGCTCTGGATCTGCGGCATGAGCGCGAGCATGTGTTTCCCCGCCGGCGACTGGTAAAACGCAATAATCTCCGCCGCGTCTTTTTCCGAGAGCTTTGCCTGGAACGTCCGCAGCAGCACCGCGTCGAAGTCGGCCAGCTCCAGGCTGTGCTGGAAATCCGCAACCACGTTGTCCGGTATGTACGGCATCATCTGCTGCATCAGGGGCAGCAGGCTCTCCATCATCTGCCGCTTCACATCGGTCGAGTTGGTGATGGTCAGAATCTCCCGCACCTGCGCTGCCGTCACCGGATGTTCCGGCCCAGCGGACTCCACCATCACCGTGGTGTGCTTCGCCGTATCGCTGGACTCCGCCGGTTTGGCGGTGGTCTCCGCACAGACCGATAAACCGAACAAAAACACGACTGCTGCACTGGCCCAAACGCGCATAGGTCCCCCTTCGAGAGCGTTTCTTCCGATTGCGTCTCGACAGGGAGACCTGTTTCTGCGTTCCTCCACTTTGAAGCCCGCAGAGGGTACTGCTTTCCTGCACCCCGGCGACCTCGCCGGGGGTCACTGCGCGGCGAACTCAGCCGCCGTAATTCACTGCTTCCAGACCGAGAAACTCCGCGGCCTGGCCCAGCTCTTCCTCGATGCGCAGCAGCTGGTTGTACTTCGCAATGCGATCGGTGCGCGAAGCGGAGCCGGTCTTGATCTGGCCCACGCCGGTGGCGACCGCGAGGTCGGCAATGAAGGTGTCCTCGGTCTCGCCGCTGCGATGGGAAATAACGGAAGTATAGCCGTAACGCCGGCCGAGCTCGATGCATTCCAGCGTCTCGCTGACCGTCCCAATCTGATTCAGCTTGATGAGGATGGAATTGGCGATGCCTTCCTCGATGCCTTTCTGAAAGAGCTCAGTGTTGGTGACGAAAATATCGTCGCCCACCAGCTGGATCTTGTTGCCCAGCTCCCGCGTCAGCGTCTTCCATCCCGCCCAGTCGTTTTCGGCCAGGCCGTCTTCGAGCGAGACGATGGGATACTGCCGCACCCAGTCGGCATAAAACGCGGTCATTTCGTCGGAGGTTTTCTCGCTGTGATCGGATTTTTTGAAGACGTATTTCTGCTTCTCCGCGTCGAAAAACTCGCTCGACGCAGGATCAAGCGCGATGGCGACGTCCTCGCCCGCCTTGTAGCCGGCCAGCTCGATGGCCTGCAGAATCACCTCGATCGCTTCCACGTTCGACTTGAGCGACGGCGCAAAGCCGCCTTCATCGCCCACAGCCGTGTTGTAGCCCTTCTTCTTCAGCACGCCTTTCAGGGTGTGGAAGACCTCGGCGCCCCAGCGCAGCGCATCGGCGAACCGCTCCGCGCCCACCGGCATGACCATGAATTCCTGGAAATCGACGTTGTTATCGGCATGCGCGCCGCCGTTGAGAATATTCATCATCGGCGTGGGCAGCACGGACGCGTTCACGCCCCCCAGATAGCGATAGAGCGGGAGGCCCAGCGCATTGGCCGAGGCGCGCGCGGCGGCCATCGACACAGCCAGAATCGCGTTGGCGCCCAGACGCCCCTTGTTGTCGGTCCCATCGAGCGAGATCATCGTGGCGTCGAGCAGACGCTGATTGGCCGCGTCCATGCCGGTCAGCTCCGGCGCGAGGATGCTCTCGATGTTCTCGACCGCCTTCAGCACGCCTTTGCCGAGATAGTGGGTCTTGTCGCCGTCGCGCAGTTCGACCGCCTCGTGCTCGCCGGTCGAGGCCCCGCTGGGAACTGCGGCGCGCCCGAGCACTCCGCCTTCCAGCACTACATCGGCCTCAACTGTGGGATTTCCGCGCGAATCCAAAATTTCCCGCGCACGAATGGCAGCAATCTCCGTCATAGAGCTCCTCGCAATGTGGTGCTGCAGTCGATCTCTGAGTTTGGGCCGCCGGTCCACGCGAATAGCTTCGCCCGTGACCGCGCCAATGGTCTCAAGAAGTGTCATCGAAGGCCGTCCGCCTTCGCCGGATTGTAGGGGTCCACCCGCGATTTTAACAAAGCAGGCGCGGTCGACCCGGTGATGGGCGTCACGTCTGCAATACATCGGCCGCACAGGAGATCGGTTGTTCAGAAAATTCCAGGCGCGGCTCGCCGAGCGCGAGTTTTCCTGCAGAGCGCCCGCCGAACCATTCGGCGCAGCGCGTTCCACTCTCGCCCCTTCCGCGAGCCCTGCGGCGAATTGTTTGTCCAGTAACCATTCAGTAACCGATCTGTAATGCAACCGCCGCGGCCTTCCATTTAGTGACATGTATGGGCAACCGATTCCCGGAAGGTCATCCGGAAAAGCTGGAGATCGATCCCCAACTCCGGCAATTCCTGTCCCCCTCCTTCGTCCTTCCGCGACGGGCCCCATTTTGATGGAGGTTTCATGCAACAGCATTTGGCAACTGCTTTGTCAGCCCTGCTCGTCGCCGGTCAGCTTGCTGTCCCGGCTGCTGCTTCTGCACAGGACGACGCGCCGGCGGCCACTCCCATCCGGCACGTCGTCGTGATCTTCGGAGAAAACATTTCCTTCGATCATTACTGGGGCACGTATCCCTGGGCGACCAACCCCCCAGGCGAGCCGTCGTTTTTCGCCGCACCGGGCACGCCCAGCGTCAATGGCCTGATGCAGGCCGGGCTGATGACCGCCAACCCCAATTCCCTGAACACGGCTGTCAATGGAGCGGGCGCGAGCAATCCCTTTCGCCTCGACCGCAGCCAGGCCGCGACGGCCGACCAGGACCACAACTACATGCCGGAACAGCAGGCCTTCGATATGGGCCTGATGGATGCCTTCCCGGCCTACACCGGCACTCCCGGACCTCCGCCCTCGAGCCAGACGACGAAGGGCCTGGTGATGGGCTACTACGACGGCAACACCGTGACGGCGCTCTGGAATTACGCGCAGCACTATGCGCTGAACGACAATTCCTACGGGACGAACTTCGGACCGTCGACCGTGGGCGCCATTAACCTCATCTCCGGCCAGACCAACGGCGTGGATGAATCGGAATCTTCCAACGCCAGCAGCAAGATCGTCTCCGATGGCTCCGGCGGCTACACCGATATCGGCGACGCCGATCCGACCGGCGACGTTTGCTCCACCACGACTGGCGCACTGATTCACATGACCGGCCAGAATATCGGTGACCTGCTCAACGCCGCCGGCGTGACCTGGGGCTGGTTCGAGGGCGGATTCAATCTGAGCATCAAGAATCCGAACGGCACCACGGGATGCGGCCGCTCCACCACGTCCGCCGTAACCGGCGTGACCGAGAGCGACTACATCCAGCATCACGCGCCGTTCCAGTACTACACCTCGACCGCGAACCCGAAGCACCTGCGTCCGACTTCGACGGCGATGATCGGAAATCAGGATCAGGCGAACCATCAGTACGACATCAACGACTTCTTCACCGCCGTGAAGTCGGGCAATTTCCCCGCGGTTAGCTTCCTCAAGGCGCCCGGCTATCAGGATGGGCACGCCGGCTACTCCGATCCGCTCGACGAGCAGACCTTCGTGACCACCGTGATCAACTTCCTCATGACCACGCGTGACTGGGCTTCCACCGCGGTGTTCATCAACTACGACGACTCCGACGGGTGGTACGACCATCAGCTCGGCCAGATCGTCAATCAGTCGGCGACACCGGACGATGCCCTCACCGGCCCCGGCCAGTGCGGCAG